>NZ_DAIPZF010000008.1:90336-94830 GCF_036782355.1 Cypionkella sp. | reverse complement strand
CTGGCAGAACCGATTGGTTCAACGGGTGCTATGGCGCAGCGGATGGCAGATTTGGCGCAAGACCCCGCCCGCCATGGGCTGGTCGAGGATGCCGCCGATTGGCCGTTTTCGTCCTTTGCCCGCAGGGGCGATCTGGCTTTGGCTTAAACCTTGGAAGAGCCTTGCCAAAGGCCCTAACTTTGGGCAATTTGCGCGCAAGCCGTGGCGATGGCGTCGCCACAAGGGGTTCTGGGTCTGCCTTCGACCTTCTTCGCTTGCAGGGCAACCTGCTTTCGTCCTGCACGCCGGGACCTTTCGGGGTCTTGGCTGCTATCAGCCCGCCCCTTCTATGAGGTCTGAACCAATGACGGAACGTCCACAACAATACCGCTTTCACCAAGGCGACCGGATTTTGCCCTTTGCCGCCGAGGAATATGACGCGCGCCTTGAAGGCCTGCGCGATCTGATGGAGCTGCACGGCATTGACGCCTGCGTGTTCACCTCGATGCATAATATCGCCTATTACTCGGGGTTCTTGTACTGCTCCTTCGGGCGGCCCTATGGTTTGGTGGTGACACCGACGCAAAGTGTCACGATCTCGGCGGGTATTGATGCGGGCCAGCCATGGCGGCGCTGCCACGGCGATAACATCACCTATACCGATTGGCAGCGCGACAACTACTGGCGCGCGATCCTGTCGGTGACAGGCGAAGGCCGTGTGATCGGCTGCGAGGCGGATCATTTGACCATGGTGCAATCGGAAAAGCTGAACGCTTTCCTAAAGCCCAAGCGCGGCGTTGATGTCTCGGCGGGCACCATGCGGCAGCGGATGACGAAATCGCAGGCCGAACTGGACATCATTCGCCATGGCGCGGGCGTGGCCGATGTTGGCGGCTTTGCCATTCGCGAAGCGGTGCGCGAAGGTGCGCGCGAGCTGGACGTCGCGATGGCCGGTCGCAACGCGATGGAGCTGGAAATCGCCAAGCGCTTTCCAGATGCCGAATACCGCGACACTTGGGTGTGGTTCCAATCGGGCATCAACACCGATGGTGCGCATAACCCAGTAACCAGCCGTATCTTGCAGCGCGGGGATATCCTGAGCCTGAACACCTTCCCGATGATCTCGGGCTATTACACCGCCTTGGAACGCACGATGTTCGTGGGCGAGGTTGACGCCGCCAGCCGCCGGATCTGGGAGATCAACGTCGCCGCTCACGAGCTGGGCATGAGCCTTTTGAAGCCCGGCGCCTCTTGTGCTGAAGTGACGGCGCAGATCAATACCTTCTTTGAAGAGCATCAGGTGTTGAAGTATCGCACCTTTGGCTATGGCCATTCCTTCGGCGTTCTAAGCCATTACTACGGCCGCGAAGCTGGTCTGGAACTGCGCGAGGATATCGACACGGTGCTGGAGCCTGGCATGGTAATCTCGATGGAGCCGATGCTAACGATTCCAGAGGGCGAGCCTGGGGCTGGCGGCTACCGCGAGCATGATATTTTGTTCATCACCGAAGATGGCAATGAAGATATCACCAAATATCCCTACGGCCCCGATTTCAACGTCGTCGGCTAAGGCAAAACCCGCTAAAACTGACCCCTGCGGGCAACTGCGGGGGCTTTTCTTTTTGCGACATTTCAGCGGGGGTTGACGGCAAGGGCTGCGGTCGCGCTAGGTGCTTTAATGTTTTTCTAACCCGAGTCATCCCTGTGCAAAACTCTCTTTTCCGCGTTCTAGGACTTCTGTCTGTGTCACTTTTGGCGGGCTGCGCTGCGCCAAAGCCTGTCGAGGAACCGCCGGCGCCGCTTGTGGTGGCGGGCTATGAGGCGGTTGAGGACAATGGCTTTTTGATTGAGGCGGTCAATCCTGAGCTGCTGAAGGAAGGCCGCGCAAGAACCGAGGTGGATTACGCAGGCGACGAGGCGCCGGGCACCATCGTCATCGACACCTTTTCACGCAAGCTTTATCTGGTGCAAGAGGGCGGTCGTGCCCTGCGCTATGGCATCGCAGTCGGGCGCGAGGGCTTGGGCTTTCGTGGCACGGGTGTGATTTCGCGCAAGGTCGAGTGGCCGTCTTGGCAGCCGACGCAGAATATGCTGACCACACGGCCCGATCTTTATGCCGAATACGCTGGTGGGTTGCAGGGCGGCTTGGACAATCCTTTGGGCGCGCGGGCGCTGTATTTGTACCGCAATGGCCGCGATACCTATTTCCGCATTCACGGCACCATTCAGAACGAATCGATTGGCCATGCCACCTCGGCTGGTTGTATTCGGCTGTTTAACCAAGATGCGATTGATCTTTATAATCGCACCGATATGGGCACCAAAGTAAAGGTGCGCAGCTTGGAAGAAAGTCTTGCCGCCGATGGCCCGCAGATGGACGACGCTTGGGGCCGTGCGGTGCCTGACACGCCAGAAAACGTGGCCCAAAAGGAAATTGATCTGCAAACCATTTCCGCCCAAGAAGCCGCCAAGCAAGAGGCAGAAGCCGCAGCCACCGCAGAGGCCGAAAAAGCCGCTGCCAAGGCCGAGAAAAAGCGTCTGGCGCGCTGCCGGAACAAAGGCATCAGCGCTGACGATTGCCCGTTTGAACAGACCTGATCGCAGGCTTGCATTGCATCATACGGCCCCGCCTTACCGCGGGGCCGTTTTGCTTTAGGATCGGATCACATAGTCTTTCAACGTAGTTTCGACCACCTGCCAAGTGCCTTCAAAGCCGGGGCGGATGATGAAACGATCGCCCGTGCGCAGATGTGTGGCTTGGCCTGCGGCATCGGTTAGAATCGAATGGCCTTGGTGAATGTAGATATATTCCCACTCGGCATAAGACACTTTCCAAGTGCCGGGGGTGGATTGCCACATGCCGCAATAAAGACCGGCGTCATCTTCGATGTTCCAAGTGCTATGCACCGGATCGCCGGCGATCAGGCTCTCGGCATCGGGGCGGGTGATCTCGACGGGGGTCGAGTCTTGACTGACGCGGTGTAACAGGTTCATCGGTTTGTCCTTTGGTGGCTTTGTCCGCAGTTGCGCGTGAAGCGCGGGCTGGGTCAAGCAGGTTCGGCGCTGCAATGCAGCGTAACGAACTTGCTGTTGCGACGGGTCTGTGTCCATATGCGCGACAGAATGTTAACAGCGGAGCCTGCCACATGAGTGCCACCTCTACGATGCGCGTGGTCCTGCCGCCCGATATTCGGGCGCGCAAAGGGCAGCTGCCTTTGGTGGTGCTGACCGCCTATACCACGCCGGGCGCGCGCTTGGTTGATGCGCATTGCGACATTGCCTTGGTGGGCGATTCGGTCGGGATGGTGTTGCACGGCATGCCCAGCACTTTGGGCGTGACGCTAGAGATGATGATTATGCACGGATGTGCGGTCGTCAAAGGCTTGTCAAAGGCAATGGCTGTGATCGACATGCCGTTTGGGTCGTATGAGGAAAGTCCGCAGCAGGCCTTTCGCAATGCCTCCCGACTGATCGCCGAAACCGGCGCGCCTGCGGTCAAGCTGGAAGGCGGCGTGCATATGGCTGAAACCATTGCCTTTTTGACCAAGCGCGGCGTTCCAGTGATGGCGCATATTGGTCTGACGCCGCAGGCGGTGAACACGCTTGGCGGCTATAAGGTGGTCGGGCGTGATGCCGATGCCGCAAGCGTGATGGCCGATGCGCTTGCAGTCGAGGCGGCGGGGGCCTTTGCAGTGGTGCTGGAAAAGGTGCCGATGGGGCTTGCCGGTCAAGTCACCAAGGCCCTGAACATTCCGACAATAGGCATCGGGGCTGGGGTCGATTGCGACGGGCAGGTTCTGGTGCTGGACGATATGCTGGGCCTGTTCACCGATTTTCGGCCAAAATTCGTCAAACGCTATGCCGAATTGGGCGCTTTGGCCGATCACGCGATTGCCGATTACGCCGCAGAGGTACGCGCGCGCAGCTTTCCTGCCGCCGAGCATAGCTTTGCCGATGTGCTGAAGGGCAAGCAATCTTGACCCAAATTATTCGGACGGTAGCCGATCTGCGCGCCTTGGTGCGCGGCTGGAAAGCGGCGGGCGATGTCGTGGGGGTGGTGCCAACCATGGGCGCGCTGCACGAAGGCCATTTAAGCCTTGCCCGCGCCGCCAAGGCCGATTGCGCGCGGGTGATCGTGACAATTTTCGTCAATCCAAAGCAATTCAACAACCCTGATGATCTGACCAAATATCCGCGCACCGAAGCGGCCGACGCGGATCTTTTGCGCCCCCTGGGCGTCGATGTGATCTTTGCGCCAAGTCCAGACGAGGTCTATCCGTCAGGCTTTGCCACAGCGGTCACAATGGCGGGTGTGGCCCAGCCCTTGGAAGGCGCGCTGCGGCCAGGGCATTTTGATGGGGTGGCGACTGTGGTGGCCAAGCTGTTTGGCATGACGATGGCCGATCGCGGCTATTTCGGCCAGAAGGATTGGCAGCAGCTGCAAGTGGTTAAGCGGCTGGTGCGCGATCTGAACATTCCGGTCTGGGTGGTGGGTTGCGAAACCATCCGCGAGGC
>NZ_DAIPZF010000008.1:76132-90236 GCF_036782355.1 Cypionkella sp. | reverse complement strand
GCGACGCTGGACGATGTGCACAAACACACCGATCTGATGAATGCCAATATCGCCGAGCTTATCATGGGGCTGGATGATGTCACGGCGGGTTTCTCGAAAGATTTCAGCGAGATGCGCAGCAAGACCGGTACCGAACGGTTCATCGGCATCTTTTCTTCGGCCAAATCCGAATCGATGCGGCAAGAGCGGATGCGCAGGGCCTCGATTGATGCAAAATTGCAGGATTTGATCGGAAAATCCGATGTGATCGTCAAGCTTTTGCAGGGTCAGCTGGATCTTTTGAACGGGCAAAAAGCCAAGGTCGAGACCAATCTGGGCAGCACCCTCACCGAGCGCGAAGTTGCCGTGCAGACGCTAGAGGCGGTGCGCGCCGAGGTGACGGCCTTGGACCCCAAGATCATCGAGTTAGAGAATAAAATCAGCGTCGAGATGGACGCCACTGCACGCACCAAGCTTGAAACCGAGCTTGCCGGTCTGAACGCGCGCTACAACGCGCTGGTGCAGGACGAACAGGTGCAATTGGCGAAATCGCAGACCTTGGAGCGCTATATTGAAAAAGGCAAAACTTGGCTCGACAGCCTGACCAATCAGGCCGCGACGCAATTGGTTTTGATCAATAAATTGCAAACTGACACCAAGCAGCGCGTGGTGCTTTATGACGCCCTGACCAGCAGTCTGAAAACTGCGCAGCAGCAAGAGGTCGCGCATCGGATCAACGAAATTGGCGTGAAAACTGACCAAGAAGCACAGGTTGCGATGGCGGCTATCGGCTCGGCGACCAATGCCAAAATGGCCGATATGCTGGAGGCGCACGAAGGCCAGATGGTCTTTGCCCGCGATGTCTTGGCACAAAAGGCCAAGGCAGATGAACGCTTTGCGCGCCGCTTTGCCAAGATTGTCGAGAAGCACGACAAGAATGCGTATGGCGAATGACCTTTCATGAGCAAACCCGCTGGTGTTGGATCTGGGCGCTGGCATTGACGCTTTTGCTGGTGTTGTTCTTTGCGGGTGCCGAACTGATGCCGCATCACCTTGCGCATATGTTCGAGATTTTGACCTGGCTGATCGGCTTTGAATTGCTGTTGTTCGTGGGCCTTGGCGGTCTGCTGCGGCCGGCGATGAAATGGGTCTATCATCGCCTAAGTGATGAAAGCGCGCTTTGGCGTGGCCTGGCGACTTTGCCGGGGCTGCGGCTTTGGTTCTGGCTGACCGCCAAAGGCGCGGACCGCGATGCCTAAGACAGCGCTGACCGATGACCACCAAGAGCTGTATGACGGCCCCACCGCGCGGCGCTATTTTGCCAAATTTGAGCGGATCACCGGACATCTTTTGCGCGTGACAGGCGAGGTCGAGGCCGAAGGCCAGTTGACCCGCACCGAGGCGCGAATTTTGGGGCGCTATCTGACCGCGCTGACCGGAACCTTTCGCGCGCTCAGTTACAAATATCTGATGACGGGGCGCAGCGAAGGCAGCGCAAGCCTGACCTTTGATCGCCACGAAAGCGGCTTTCCGGTGGCGCAAGAGCTGATGATGATGGCGCTGGACGCCGCACAGGTGCAAAAGCATTTGGGCGGTATGGCCTCGACTGCCGAGCTGAAAGACCGGATGGTGCGGCAGATCTTGCGCGATTTGACCGTGCCGGTGCAGCTGCAATTTGCCCTCGCGCAGCGGCTTTATTACGAGGCTTTGGCGCTTGCGGTGGATCAGGCTGGCGGCATCTTTTGGCCTAAGAACGACCCCGATGTGCAGTTCATCCGCGAGCTGCCGGGGCGGCGGCATTTTCTGTTGCATTGGGCGGTTTATGACACGCAGCTGAACCTGCCGGTGGTCTATCTGATGGATGTGGAAGATAGCGGCAAAAAGCCTCTGCCGCGGGATGATCGCCGCTGGCCCATGGTGCAGGCGCATCTGATGGCGCAATCGGCGATGGGGCTGAAACTGCTGACCATCGCGCAGGGGTTTGACAAAGATTTCAGCGGCTTGCACCCAAAGCGGTTGCGCCGGATGACGCTTGGCCCGATGTATAGCCATGATTTCACTCTGCAATCGGGGCCGATTTCGCAGGTGCTGTCAGATGCCAAGGCCGCTGATGGTGACGATTGGGCCTTGGTCTGGACGGTCGAGGATCTGCTGTCTGAGCGCGAGGAAGAGGTCAAAGAGGGTTGGTTTTCCAGCGCCGAACGGCAGGTCTTCAAGCTGGACGCATTCGCGCCTGACAGCGGCCTTTCGCGGATGGACCGCATGGTGATCCTGCCCGAGCGGCCCTATCAGGTCTTGGCCGAACTGAACCAACCGGGCCTGCGCGATCTGCGAAAGTTTGTGGTGGGGGCAAGTGGGCAGATCTTGCCCGCGCGCTGAAAGGAGAGGGCGATGACAGCTGGGCGTGACGCGATGGAGCTGCGCGAAGAGGATATTCGCCGCCACTATGACGCGGCTTTGGCGCTGCTGACGGGTTTTGACCACGCGCCGCGACTGGCCAAGCCGGTCGAAGCCGCGCGGGCGCCCGAACGCTCGGCCGGGCTTGGCACGCGGCCGATGTTTCGCGCCACCACGCCGGGTTTGGTGACGCGGCCCACGGCGCGGGCGGGGTCGGTGCGGCTGATCGAACGGGTCGAGGCTTTGGCCGATGGCTTGCTCTCACCCAGCCTTGCGGCCGCGCTGCAGGCCCTGCGGCGTGGCTTGGCGATTGCGGCGGCGATGGGGGAAACCTTTGGCCAAGACTCGGGTCTGGCCGAGCTGAAAACCGCCAATCTGCAAGGCCGCTTGCCCGAGCTGCGCCGCGCCGAATTTGCCGATCTGCTGGCCGCCGAGGCTTTGGTGCAGATGCATGTCTTTGCCAATGCCACCGCGTTTTTGCTGGCCCCACATCTAAATGCGCTGACTGTTGAGGTGGGCACGGTCGAAGAGGTGCTGACCGATAACGCGCCACTCGCCCTGCAAGGCGTACTGTGGGAATTGGACCAGGATATTGCGGTTCTGGCGGGCGATGCCCCGCGGCTTTTGGCAGTGATTGCGGCCTTTTGCGAGGCGCTGATGGCCCGCGTTGCCCTGCGCGCACAAGAGGCTGTGCGCACGCAGGCCTTCACCTCGGGGGCATGGCGGATCGAGGCCGACGGGCTCTCGCTTGCAGGCTTTACCCCGGCGCGTGCGGCAAAAGCGGCTGCGCTGACCATGCAGTTCAAAAAACCCGCCGAGGTGGTGGGTAATCATATCGCCAAGGCGCAAAGCCTGCGCTTGGCAAAGATGCTGATGGCCTATGATTTCAAGCGCAAGCTGAACCCCTTTGCCGAACTGGGCGGGTTCATCTTTACCTTTATGGGCGACGGCAAACCGGGCACGGGCAAGACCACGCTTATTCAGATGATGGCTGGATTGTTGAATGATTACTGCAAGGTAGCGGGCTATCCCTTTCGCTATCAGAACTTTTCGATTGATCAGATCGACAGCTATCAGGGCAAATCCGGGCAGAACGCCAAGGCCTTTATCAGCGCGATCCTTGATCCTTCGGTGATTGGTTTTGGCACCATCGACGACATCGACCAAGTTGCCGGCAAGCGCGGTGACAGGCAGTCTTCGGCGGGCCAGCAAGAGGTGACGGCGGTGTTCATGGCGGCCTTTGCGGGGGCCGAAACCGTGGTGCGCGGCAATTGCAGCTTTGGCATGTTCTCGAATTATCCCGAAAACGTCGATGATGCCCTGCGGCAGCGGGCGGGGGCGCGGTTTTTGGTGGATGGGCCGCAAAGCCGTGAGGATTACGTTGATCTTCTGGCGCTTTTGCTGGGCAAAAACCACGCGATTCCGCTGGGCGATCATGCCCTCTTTGCCGCGCAAGAGATCAAGCGCGCGGTTGCCGCCAGCTATGAGGGTCACGCAAAACCGCAAGAGGAAGGGCTGCTGCGGGTCTGGGATCAGCTGCGGCGCGATCTGGGCCCGCTGGACACTTTGGCGAAACTTGGCGCCTATCTGAAGGCTATTCAGCAGGCCGATCAACGCTTTACCGGTCGTGCGATCAAGAATATCACCGATGCCGTCAAGGTGCGGGCGATGGATTTTGATCTGCCAGACGAATGGATGGAGGTGCCCGATCTCTTTCTGTTCAAGCCCTATGATGAAAAGCTGGCGATGATCAAAGCGCTGATGACGCCGATCAGCCTTGAGATGGTGGTGCAGGAAATCAACCGCTACGCCGATTCTGAATTTCGCTATGCGGATACCTCGAACGAAGCGGCGGTTCAGGCGATGGTGCGGGATTTTGCCCGCCAAGAAGAGGCCAAGCGGCGGTTTTTGGAGGCGCGGGAATGAAGCGCCTGATCGAAAAGGGTCTGATGTTTGGCAATCTGATCGAGGTATCGTCGCCGCAATTGGTCGAGCGCTATAACCGCGCGTTGAAGGCGCTGACCGGCAAAGAAACCGCGCTTTCGGATTTTCACATCGACATTTCAGGCTTTAGCCCCGAGATTGGCGACGAATTCGGCGACAGGCTTTATCTGAACCCGCATGGATGTAACCGCCAGTTCATATTGCTGACCACCAGCCAGAAAACCGCGCCGCTGCTGCATATCAAATTCTCGACCAGCCGCGATATTTTGCAGCGCTTCATTGAGGCGAATGAACGGCAATTGTTCGCGCTGACCGCCCAAGATGCGGTGATCGGGGAATTGGCGAATTCGGTCTACGAGATGTCTAGCCCTCTGAAACTGCTGGATATTCGCAAGGTGACGGTCGAGGCTGACACCATCGGCGGCCATGTTGCTGATGCCAATCAGCTGGGCGGCTTGATCGAGCGCTTTCGCTCCGAGCCTGACGGCTGGCGCGATGATGATCTGATCGCACAGATGATCGCTTTGGCGAAAAAGACCGGCGATGTCACAAGGGTGCCGATCAGCCTGCCCGCCATGTGCTTTGAACAGCCCAGTTTCTGGACGGCGCATTTTGGCGGCGTCTATGTTTTTGGTGATACGCTGGTGCCTGCGGTGATTTCGGTGCTGCCGCGTGCAACTTTGGCGGCGCTGCCGAAGATTAAGGTGATGGATCTGGGCCAGCGCAATGCGATTGCTGAATGGATGGTCACAAACGCCTTGGTCGAGCCGATTGTGCAGGCGCGCGGCATGGATGCGGGTGCGGTTTTGCGGCAAAAGATGGATTTCATCTTGGTTGATGCCGCCGATGCCCTTGGCCTTGATCTGGGCGATGCGCGGCGGACCGAGTTGCGCAAGATCGCGCAGCGATTGGGCGATGCGCTGCCTCCGGCGTTTTTGGGGCTGGCTGCGCTTTTGCGCTGGGTCGAGCGGGCCGGGCCTTGGCCGCAGCTTACCTCCGAGCATCCTGCCTATTTCTACACCCTGCGCGCCGCGGCTGGGCCGCAGCGTGATCTGGTCAATATGTTGCTGGCCGAGCTTGCGCCGATGGATGTGCGGCAGATGTTCATCACCCATAAGGAATTATTTTACGCAAGCTACGCCACTTGGTCCGAGAAAAAGCGGCGCTATGTGGCGGATTTTCTGGAACGCGAGTATAAGGTCGATGCGCAGGGCGCGCGCGCGGCCTTGTTTGGGCCAGAGCCGTCGATGGACGCGCGGCATCAACTGCCCCATATTGCGCGCGATCTGGGTCAGATCGTCGGGCCTTGGGGCGCGGTAAAGCGAGGCAAGCTATGATCGGGATTGTACGTTTGGCGGTTTTCGGCTTTGTGGCCCTGACGCTGCTGTATTTTCTGATTTCGACCTATTCGCGTTCGGTGCGGCGCGAATGGCTGGAAAAAACCTTTGACGCTGGTGGCATCGAAGGCACGCGCGAGGCCTATATCGAGGCGGGCATGCAGGCCTACCAACATGGGCTGCGGCGGCGCTTGCTGTGGTTGGTTTATATCCTTCCCACGGCGGTTGTGGCGGCAACGATCTATTTTGTGAACTTTCAGTAAGGAAACGATGCAATGAATAAGCTTAAATGGAGCCTGCGCCTGACGGTGCTGCTGATCGTGGGGCTGTTTTTGCATTACACCTTGCCGCAGCACGATATTGTGCGGATCACCAATACCTACAACCGGCTGACCACGGTTGGCAGTGAGAATTCTTGGGCCTATGCCTCGCCCGACAGTGGCACCGCCGAAAGCGGCACTACCCGCGACATTCGATTTATCGAAGCCGCTTATCCAGATGGGTCGGTGATCGTCTATCGCAATGAAGACACCGGCTGGGTCTGGCCGCCCTATTTCAAATATGACAGCTCGAATTTGCAGGCGCAGGCGGGCAATCTGAAATCTTTGGCCTCGGCACCAACTTGGGTTTCGGTGACGCATTACGGCTGGCGCTTTGCGTTTTTGTCGATTTATCCCAATGCGATAGGGGTGAAAGAGGTCGCCAGCCCAGATGTGCGGATCATCCCTTATGTGCCAATCATCGTGCTGCTGCTGTTGGCTTTTGGCTATGTGATGTTGCGGCGGATGTGGGCGCAGTTTCTAGAGCGCACCGTCGAACCCGCCATGGCCGAAGTTGAAGAAACTTGGGACGGTGTTGAGGCGCGTGCAGACCTTGCCTCGACCAAGGCCAAGGGCGTGATGGGGCGCATTGGGGCGTGGTTCGGCAGCTGGCGGGCCAAGAAATAGGCCGCAGCACAGAAAACCGCGCGGCGCCTTTGCACCGCGCGGTTTGATTTATCCGCGCAACGCGCCGCCGGTGGCTTTGCTGACCTTGTCGATGATCTTGGCCGAGACGGCTTCGATATCGGCATCGGTCAGGGTCTTGTCGGTGGGTTGCAACCGCACCGTCAGCGCGATGGACTTTTTGCCAGCGCCCATCTGTGCTTCCGCCTTTGCCCCGATGAACTGATCGAAAATCCGCACCTCGGCGATCAGCGCTTTGTCGGCCCCAGCGGCCGCGTTCACCGCCGTTAGGGCCTCGACGCCCGCATCGACAACGAAAGCAAAGTCACGCTCGACCGCTTGTAGATCCGACAGCACCAGCGCCGGTTTGGTTGGGGTTTTCACCTTGGCAAAGGGGATATTGGCGACCAGAACTGTGAAGGCAACCGCAGGGCCTTTGATATCCATCGCTGCAAGGATCTTTGGATGCACCTCGCCAAAGCTGGCCATCACATTTGGCCCCAGACCAATCACGCCAGAGCGACCGGGGTGCCACCAAGCGGCGGTTTTGCGGTTGATCTGCACGCGGGCGGGGGCACCAAGGGCTGCCAGCACTGCCTCGACATCGGCCTTTGCATCATAGACGTCGTTCATCCGCCGTGCGCCATGTGGATCGCGCGCAGCCGTGGCACCGATCAGCAGGCCGGTGGCTTGCAGATGCTGCTCGCCGGGTTCGCCGCCGTGAAAGACCGGGCCCACTTCGAACAGCGCCATATCCATAAAGCCGCGAGCTTGGTTGCGCGCCGCTGCGCGCAGCAGGCCGGGCAGCAGATCGGGGCGCATATGCGTCATCTCGGACGAGATCGGGTTATCAACGCGCAGCGCATCAGCCCCGCCGCCAAACAGGCTTGCGCCGGTCTGGTCGATAAAGCTGTAGGTGACGCATTCGTTATAGCCAAGTGCTGCGATGGTGCGGCGGGCCAAACGCTCGCGCACTTGCAAGGGCGTCAGGATCGGACGCGGCACGCCTGCCACCAGTCGCGGCAGCGGGGTGCCGACAAGCTTGGTCAGGCTGGCGATGCGGGCGACTTCTTCGACCAGATCGGCCTCGCCCAAGATGTCGGGGCGCCAGGACGGCGGGCTTGCCATATCGCCGTTCAGGGTAAAGCCAAGCGCTTGCAAGGTGCGGCGCTGCTCGGCTTCGGGGATGTCCATGCCAACAAGGCTGATCACGCGCGCGGGCTTAAGCTGATAGGCGCGGCTGGTGTCTTTGGCAGCACCATCTTCGGCCAGATCAGAGGCTTCGCCACCGCAAAGATCAAGGATCATCTGGGTCGCCAGATCAAGCCCATCAAGGCTAAAGGCCGGGTCAACGCCGCGTTCAAAGCGATAGCGCGCATCCGAGTTGATCTTCAGCGCGCGGCCAGTGGCAGCGATGGTGATCGGATCCCAATAGGCGGATTCGACGAAAACATCCGTGGTCTCGGGCGTGCATCCAGAGGCTTCGCCGCCCATGATACCGGCCAAGGATTCAACGCCCTGATCGTCGGAAATCGCCATTTGCCCTGCGCGCAGGCTATAGGTCTTGCCGTCCAGCGCCAGAAACTCTTCGCCCCCAACTGCCGCGTGAATGCGCAGCTTGCCCTGCACCTTGCCTGCGTCAAACACATGCAACGGGCGGTTCAGGCCAAAGGTGAAATAGTTGGTGATATCAACAAGCGTCGAGATTGGCCGCAGCCCAATCGCCTTAAGCCGTGCTTGCAGCCAATCTGGCGACGGCCCGTTCTTGACGCCGCGAATGGTGCGGCCTGCGAAATGCGGGCAGCCTTTGGTTTTCAGATCGGCGCTGATTTCCACCTGCACGGGGCTGGCAAAGCCGCCCTTGATCACCGGGATCGGCAGCGGTTTCAGCGTGCCAAGACCGCGTGCGGCCAGATCACGCGCCACACCGCGCACGCCCAAAGCATCGGGGCGGTTCGGAGTGATTTTAATATGGATCATCGGGTCAGCCAGCGCGGGGCGATTTTTCGCCAACCAATCGGCGAATTTCTCGCCAATCTCGCCCGAGGGCAGCTCGATAATGCCGTTATGTTCGTCCGACAGCTCTAGCTCGCGTTCAGAGGCCATCATGCCATGCGATTCAACGCCACGGATTTTGCCGATGCCCAGCGTCACATCAATGCCCGGCACATAGTCGCCGGGTTTGCACAAGACCACGGTGATGCCTTCGCGGGCATTGGGTGCGCCGCAAACGATCTGCTTTTCACCCTCATCCGTCATCACACGGCAGACGCGCAGCTTGTCGGCGTCTGGGTGCTTTTCGGCATGGATCACACGAGCCAGCGTAAAGGGGGCCAGTTTTGCCAGCGGATTCACCACCTCTTCCACCTCTAGCCCCAGATCGGTCAGAGCGTAGAGGATGTCTTCCAGCGAAGACGTCGTTTCAAGGTGATCTTTCAGCCAAGACAGGGTGAATTTCATAGCGCAGCCCTTCGGAATTACTTGGGCTTGGGATTAGCGCATTGGGGCGCAAAGGGGAAGCGGCCTGCGGTCGAAATGCTGTGGGGTTTCCGAGCTAGAAACAGCTTGTCGCGCAAAAACCGCATCAAATGCCATAATCTGCCATGTGATTTGAGCTATAGCGACAAAATGGCTCTGATAACGCTCGAGATCCCCAAAGACATGCGCCGCAGCGAGGCGGTAAGACTTTGCATTTTGCTTGGTCTGACCGTCTTGCTGTTTCTAAAGCTTGGCGTATTTGTCTAGAGCAGGGGCTTAGGCCGACAACCCGCCAGCAAGATCCGGCATATCCAGCGCTGCAAAGCCGTAATGGCGCAGCCAGCGTAGATCGCTTTCAAAAAACGCGCGCAGATCGGGGATGCCGTATTTCAGCATAGCAATGCGGTCGATGCCCATGCCAAAGGCAAAGCCTTGCCATTCATCGGGGTTCACACCGGCTGCGGCCAGCACTTTGGGGTGAACCATGCCCGAGCCAAGAATTTCCATCCATTTGTCGCCCTCGCCAATGCGCAGCTGACCGCCAACATTGGAATAACGGATATCAACTTCGGCCGAGGGTTCGGTAAAGGGGAAGTGGCTGGCACGAAAGCGCAGCTCGACCTTGTCAACTTCGAAAAATGCGCGGCAGAATTCCTCCAGCGTCCATTTCAGATTGGCCATGCTGATGTCGCGGCCAATCGCAAGACCTTCGACCTGATGGAACATCGGGGTATGGGTTTGGTCCATATCCATGCGGTAGACGCGACCGGGAGCAATCACCCGGATCGGCGCGCCCTGTTCGGTCATGGCGCGAATCTGCACCGGGCTGGTATGGGTGCGCAAGACATGCGGCGGGCGCAGATCGCCCTCGGCACGGTGCATAAAGAAGGTGTCGTGTTCCTGCCGCGCGGGGTGCTCGGGCGGGATGTTCAGCGCGTCAAAGTTATACCAGTCCGATTCGATCTGCGGACCTTCGGCGACGGCAAAGCCCATATCGGCAAAGATCGCGGTCAGCTCTTCCATCACTTGGCTGACGGGGTGGATGGTGCCCTGACGGCGTGGGCGCGCGGGCAGGGTGACGTCCAACCACTCCGAGCGCAGGCGCGCGTCAAGGGCGGCATCGCCAAGCGCTGCCTTTTTGGCGCGCAGAGCGGCGTCGATCTCGTCTTTCAGCACGTTCAGCATCGCGCCTGCGGCTTTGCGCGCGTCGGGGTCCATTTTGCCCAGAGCCGACATCAGCGCCGAAATCTCGCCCTTTTTGCCAAGGGCGGCAAGGCGCAGCTCTTCCAGACCGGCTTCATCGCCAATATTGGCAATGGCGACCAGATATTTGGCCTTAAGATCGTCTAACCCGTCCATGACAGTCTCCGAATTCGTGCCGTTTGGTGCTAACGGCAAGGGCGCGCGGATGCAAGTGGTCGGCAAAATCGCAGAACGAATAAGCGCGAAAGACCCTGCGCCGCGCAATAAAAAAGGCCCCGCAAAAGCAGGGCCTTTTCTTTAGATCAGCTTGAAATCAAGCAGCCAGAGCGGCTTTGGCCTGAGCTGCGATGGCGTTAAACGCCTCGGGCTCGTGCACGGCCAGATCGGCCAGAACCTTACGGTCCACCTCGATGCCAGCTTTCGCCAGACCGTTGATGAAACGCGAGTATGTGAACTCGATGTCGAACAGACGCACGGCCGCGTTGATCCGCTGGATCCACAAAGCGCGGAAGTTGCGCTTGCGGTTCTTACGGTCGCGCGTTGCATACTGCTGGGCCTTATCAACGGCCTGAGTAGCTGTGCGGAAGTTCGTGGAGCGGGCGGCGTAATAGCCAGCCGCCTTCTTGATCACCTTGCGGTGACGGGCGTGGGTAACGACGCCAGATTTAACGCGGGACATCTAAGCTCTCCTTACCGGTCGTATGGCATGTATTTTTTGACGATTTTCGCATCGGATGCGCAAAGGATCATGGTCCCCGTCGCGTCACGAATGAACTTCGTCGTGCGTTTGATCATGCCGTGGCGTTTGCCGGCAACGCCAGCTTTTACACGACCGGAAGCAGTGAAGCTGAAACGCTTCTTCGCCGCCGACTTGGTCTTCATCTTGGGCATTTCCATCTCCATGGTTGCAGGCAATGCTTGGCATGCCACGTTGGCCAGCATCGCGGGGTATTCGAGTGGTCCCTATAGGCGCGCCAGCCCAGGGGTGCAAGCGGATTCTGGCCGCAGTTTACCGGATGATGCCCGCAATCACCCGCGTCACAGCATGCGGTATATCCGCAAAGCGATAGCCGCCTGGTTTTTGCGTTAGCGCCACGACCAGCAGGACGCCGCCGATCATCATCATGATAGCCGCCGACCGAGGCGGGCGGCTATCAACATAGGCAGAGAACATCGGGGGTATCGCCAAGACACAGATCGCAAGACTAAGAACCAGAATCTGATCGTACACCATGGCAATACCCTTTACTCAAAGAGTTAAAGCTTATTCTGGGTCTACCCGCGAAATCAACCGTTCATCACAAGGCGCCACACGCAGGATATTGGTTGTGCCTTTGACGTTAAAAGGCACACCTGCGGTCACAACGATCTGATCTTCGACTTCGGCAAAGCCATCGCGGCGCGCAGCACCAACGGCAGCCAAAACGGCGCCCTTAAAGCGGTCTTGCGGTTCGGTAATGGCGCAATGCGCGCCCCATGTCAGCGCAAGCCTGCGGGCGGTCGACATCAGCGGCGTCAGCGCAATGATCGGCACCTGTGGCCGTTCGCGCGCCACAAGGCTGGCAGTTTCGCCGCTTTGGGTAAAGCAAGCGATGGCCTTGATGTTGGTAGCTTCGGCGATTTCACGCGCGGCGGCAACGATACCGTCGGCAATGGTTTCGCGACGCACAACGCGGCTGGCTTCGATCACCTGACGATAGGTCGGGTCTTTTTCGACCGACATCGCCACGTTGTTCATCGTGGTGACGGCTTCGATCGGGAATTTGCCCGCAGCCGATTCGGCCGAAAGCATGATCGCATCCGCGCCTTCATAGATGGCGGTTGCCACATCCGAGACTTCGGCGCGGGTTGGCACCGGCGCTTCGATCATCGATTCGAGCATCTGGGTCGCAACGATCACAGGCTTTGCCGCAGCGCGCGCGCCGCGCACCAAGCGTTTCTGGATCGGCGGCACCGAGGTGACGGGCAATTCAACGCCCAGATCGCCGCGTGCCACCATGATGCCGTCAGAGACCTGCAAAATCGCGTCATAGGCTTTGACAGCCGCAGGCTTTTCGATTTTCGACAGAATCGCGGCGCGGCCTTTGGCCAACTGACGCGCTTCGATCACATCTTCGGGGCGCTGCACGAAGGACAAAGCCAACCAATCGACACCCAATTCGCAAGCGAATTCAAGGTCATCGCGGTCTTTTGCTGAAAGCGCTGCCAAGGGCAGAACCACATCCGGCACGTTCACGCCCTTGCGGTTGGAAATTACGCCGCCGACTTCGACCACGCAGTTGGCAAAGTCTTTGCCGCAGTCTTTGACCCGCAGACGGATCTTGCCGTCGTTGACCAAAAGGCTAGAGCCAGCCTCAAGAGCGGCAAAAATCTCGGGGTGCGGCAGTTGCACGCGGGTTGCGTCGCCGGGGGCGGCTGCAAGATCCATGCGGAACTCTGCGCCGATCACCAGATCTTCGCCCTCTGGCTTGGCAAAGGTGCCAACGCGCAGTTTAGGGCCCTGAAGATCGGCCAAAATGGCGATGGGGCGACCCACATCCGCCTCGACCTGCCGAATAATGGCGTGGCGGGCTGCCTGTTCGGCATGGGTGCCATGGCTCATGTTCAAGCGGAACACATCGGCCCCCGCCTCGAACAAAGCGCGGATCATCTTATAGTCGCTGGAAGCTGGGCCCAAAGTGGCCACGATCTTAACATTCCGAAGGCGTCTCATGCCTTGTTCCTTTTCGTCGCGTTCAATTTCTTTGGTGGGCCGAGGGTCTTATGGCCCAATACCGATTGCGGGGCAACTGGCGCTGTGTTGCATTGCAGCATAAAGATGAAATCATAAGATAGTGTGACGGCGGCTGAGGCGGGGAAACATGGCATTCACGGTGGAAGGAACAGAGCGGGCGGGTCGGTGGCTGGTGACGGTTGATCATGCGACCAACCGCGTGCCCGCCGATATTGGCGGCGGATCATTGGGCATCAGCGATCAGGATATGGCGCGCCACATCGCCTATGATGTTGGCGCCTTGGGGCTTGCCCGCGCGCTTGGGCATTTGCTGGATAGCCCTGTGATTGCCTCTGATTTCAGCCGTTTGGTGATTGATCCCAATCGCGGCGAGCATGATCCGACTCTGGTGATGAAGCTTTATGACGGCACGATCATTCCGGCCAACCGTCATGTCGATGCCGCAGAGGTCGAGCGGCGCTTGCAGACCCTGTATCGCCCCTATCATGATGCCTATGCCAAACTTGCGGCGCGGCGCGATGATACGGTTGTTCTGGCCATTCACTCTTTCACCCCCTGCCTGAAGGGGCGGGCGCTGCGGCCTTGGCATGTGGGTGTGCTTTATGGCCACGAGGATGCGCGGCTGTCGCAACCGCTGATTGCGCGTCTGGCGCAGGAAACGGACCTTTGTATCGGCGACAACGAGCCCTATGCGGGCCAGCTTCCGGGTGATTCGGTGGACCGCCATGCGATTGCATCGGGCCGGCACAACACCCTGATCGAGCTGCGAAATGATCTGATTGCAACAGACACCCAGCAGCAGGCCTGGGCCGCGCGTTTGGCGCCGATTCTGCAAGAGGTGCTGGCGCAGCTTTAAGCTTGGCCATTTTGCATCCAAAGCGTGCAAAACCAGCCCTTTGTTTACAAGTTGTGTCCAATATTAACTTTTTCTTGACTAAAAAGGATAGGCTCGTCGACATCTGACCCAAGCGCCTGCCGCGCATTTTGGCAGCAGGCCGTTGCTTTTGTCAGGGGTGCTGCATGGAATTGATTTTGCTTTTTGGATTGCCGTTTTTGGCTTGGGGCCTGATTGGCGATCATGGCGGATC
>NZ_DAIPZF010000008.1:14778-76032 GCF_036782355.1 Cypionkella sp. | reverse complement strand
GATCATGGCGGATCTGGCGGATCTGGCAGCAGCGCTGACGACGGCCCTGATTCCACCGACACGCTCTCGGATTATTCAGGCAGTGCCGAGATCACGCCCGTGGATAGCACGATCTTCAAAGCGATGGACCAAGCTGATCAGGTGGTTGGCACCCCGGGCGATGAGGTGGTCTTTGCCGGTGGCGGCAGTGACTATGTTTCCGGCGGCGCGGGCGATGATGTGATCTCGGGCGAGGCTGGGGCTGATACGCTCGGTGGCGGCGCTGGTGCCGATACCATCTTGGGCGGCGTTGGTGATGATAAGCTTTATGGTGGCGCTGGCGATGATTTTCTCTTGGGCGGCGCGGGAAATGATTACCTAGACGGCGGCAGCGGCAATGATGTGCTGGCCTCTCTGTCGGGCGGTGATACTTTGGTTGGCGGGGCGGGAAATGATAGTCTCTCGGGTGTCAATTCTGTTAGCCTCCCCACGGATACGGATTGGCAAACTGATGATTTCGGCGTGCGCCTTTTGGATCAGTTTGGCGCTGATTTGAGCCCAACTCAGGTCGATAGGCTTGGTCGCGCGATCAACAATCATGATGCGGCAACTGATCCGTCAGACCTTTACGGCGGTGATGGCAACGACGTTTTGTTTGGTGACAAGGGCGACATTTTGACAGGTGGCGCAGGAAAGGATGATTTTGGCGTGTACCATGTCACGGGTGATGATCCTGTGACGATCACCGATTATCATCTTGCCGACGACAAGCTGACTATTTTTCATGATGGGACTAGTGACCTTCCGACCTCTGTTTTCGATGTCTCGGGTGGGGCCATGCTGCATCTGGACGGTGAACCCGTAGCACTTTTGGCGGGCGTAAAGGCCGCCGATGTTGATCTAAGCAAAGTCATGCAGGACTACTAAGGCGACACGGGCGGGTAACTCCCGCCCGTGGACCAAGCTTAGATCGCGGCTTTCGCCATTTCTTCCAGATAAATCTCGCGCAGGCGTGGCACCAAATGGCCGACGGCCCCGGTGCCCACTGCAGCGCCGTCGATTTCCACCACCGGCATCACAAAGGCCGAAGCCGAGGTGACAAAGGCCTCGTCGGCTTGCTGGGCTTCGGCGATGGTAAAGTTGCGCTCTTCCACCTCCATCTGCGCTTCGGCGGCAAAGCGCAGCACGGCGGCGCGGGTGATGCCGTGCAAGATGTCATGCGACAGCGCGCGGGTGATGATGCGGTTGCCCTTGACGATATAGGCGTTGTTCGAGGTGCCCTCGGTCACCATGCCGTCTTCGACAAACCAAGCGTCATCGACATGCGCGGCCTTGGCCATCATCTTGGCCATCGACGGATACAAAAGCTGCGTCGTCTTGATGTCGCGGCGGCCCCAACGTTCGTCAGCAACCGAGATCACCTTCCAGCCGGTTTTGGCGGCAGGGGCATCGGCAAGGCCGGGTTTGTTTTGCGTGAACAGCACCAGCGTCGGTTTGGTATCGGCCGGCGGATAGGCGAAATCGCGGTCGCCCGGATTGCCACGGGTGACCTGCAAATAGATCATGCCGTCGGTGATGTCGTTCAGCGTGACCAACTCGCGGTGGATCGCCAGCAGCTCGGCATCGCTGCAAGGCGCTGCCATGCCAAGTTCGGACAGGCTGCGGCCAAGGCGGGCGCAATGGCCGGCAAAGTCGATCAGCTTGCCGCCCAGAACCGAAGTCACCTCATAGACGCCATCCGACATCAGAAAGCCACGGTCAAAGATCGAGACTTTCGCCTCGGTTTCCGGCAGATAGTCGCCGTTCAGATAGACGGTACGGGTCATGGTTTATCCCCAAAGCTGCGGTTGTGCTGGGTAGACGCCGACGGCGTCATGGATCAGCGGCTGTTCATGGTCTTGGCGGAGCAAAAGCGGCCCGTCAAGGTGGCAATAGGCCCGCCCATGATCTGTTTCTTGCCAAGCTGCATCATGCCAAGCCAAGCCGTATCTTTGCTTGGTCGTTGCCAAAGATCTTGCTGCGGCGCGGTAATTTTGCTGCGGATGCGAAAATCGCTTGCGAGTGGTTGCGCAACAATATAACCCGATAGATATCAAATTAGAAACATACTTGCGAGGCTAAATGTCCTTTCGTCTGCAACCCGCCCCCCCCGCGCGCCCCAACCGTTGCCAGTTGTTCGGGCCCGGCTCGCGGCCTGCGCTGTTTGAAAAGATGGCGGCAAGTGCGGCGGATGTGATCAATCTGGATCTCGAGGATTCGGTGGCACCCTCTGACAAGGGCGCTGCCCGCGCCAATGTGATCGCAGCGATTTCGGATGTGGACTGGGGCAAGAAATGGCTTTCCGTGCGGATCAACGGACTTGATACGCCCTATTGGTATCGCGATGTGGTTGATCTGCTGGAACAGGCGGGCGATCGGCTGGATCAGATCATGATCCCAAAGGTCGGCTGCGCTGCCGATGTCTATGCGGTGGATGCTTTGGTCACCGCGATTGAACGCGCCAAGGGCCGCAGCAAGCCGATTGCCTTTGAGGTGATCATCGAATCCGCCGCAGGCATTGCCCATGTCGAAGAGATTGCAGCCTCTAGCCCGCGTTTGCAGGCGATGAGCCTAGGTGCGGCGGATTTTGCCGCCAGCATGGGGATGCAGACCACCGGCATCGGCGGCACCCAAGAGAATTACTATATGCTGCGCGAGGGGGTGAAGCATTGGTCTGACCCATGGCACTGGGCGCAAGTGGCGATTGTGGCTGCCTGCCGCACCCATGGCATTTTGCCCGTGGACGGCCCCTTTGGCGATTTTTCCGATGACGAAGGCTTTCGCGCGCAGGCCTTACGCTCGGCGACGCTGGGCATGGTTGGCAAATGGGCAATCCACCCCAAACAGATCGCATTGGCCAACGAGGTCTTTACCCCCTCGGCGCAGGCCGTTGCCGAAGCGCGCGAGATTTTGGCGGCAATGGCCGATGCCAAGGCGCGCGGCGAAGGCGCCACGGTGTTCAAGGGCCGGTTGGTCGATATTGCCTCGATCAAGCAGGCAGAGGTGATCGTTAAACAGGCAGAGATGATTGCAGCTGCCTGATTTTCGGGCTGCATAACAAAACTGTTGACTCACTTTTACTCTGACGACACAGTGACGTTACCTAAGGGCAAGCCCTTACCAGAGACACCCGCGCGGCATAGGGAGAGGAGGCCCTCTGTCGCATAAAGGGGAGGATGCACGCCCTGTGGGAAACCGCAGGGCTGTGCTGTTTCTGGGGGCTGGCTGTCAAGGATTGGGTGCGGCCGCAGGCAGTTGCTTTTTTCCGGCGCGCCCGCCATATAGGCACGGTTGCCCTGTTGGAGTGCCGCATGAATTACCTCGAATTTGAAAAGCCTTTGTCCGAAATTGAAGGCAAGGCAGAAGAGCTGCGCGCGATGGCGCGGGGCAATCCGGGGATGGATATTGCCAAGGAAGCCGAAGCTTTGGACCGCAAGGCCGAGCAAATGCTGAAGGATCTGTATCGCACGCTGACGCCTTGGCAGAAATGTCAGGTGGCGCGGCATCCGGACCGTCCGCATGCCAAGGATTATATCGAGGCGCTGTTCACCGAGTTTACCTCTTTGTCCGGCGATCGTGGCTTTGCCGAGGATCAGGCCGTGATGGGCGGGCTTGCGCGCTTTAACGATATGCCGGTGATGGTGATTGGCCACGAGAAGGGCAATGACACCAAAAGCCGGATCGAGCGGAATTTCGGCATGGCGCGGCCCGAAGGCTATCGCAAAGCCGTGCGCTTGATGGATATTGCTGACCGCTTTCGTCTGCCAGTGATCGCATTGGTCGACACCCCCGGCGCCTATCCCGGCAAGGGCGCAGAAGAGCGCGGCCAGTCCGAGGCGATTGCACGCTCGACAGCGAAATGCCTGGAAATTGGCGTGCCGCTGATTTCGGTGATCATTGGCGAGGGCGGCTCGGGTGGGGCTGTGGCCTTTGCCACCGCCAATCGCATCGCGATGCTGGAGCATTCGGTTTATTCGGTGATCTCGCCCGAGGGCTGCGCCAGCATCCTGTGGAAAGACGCCGAGAAGATGCGCGAAGCGGCAGAGGCTTTGCGGCTGACGGCGCAGGATTTGCAAAAGCTGGGGGTGATTGACCGGATCATCACCGAGCCTTTGGGCGGCGCGCAGCGCGGGCAATCGGCCAGTATTGAGGCGGTTGGCAAAGCCATTGAAGCGATGCTGAAAGAGCTGTCGGGCAAGAAACCCGATGCGCTGATCAAGGATCGTCGGCAGAAGTTTCTAAGCATGGGATCAAAGGGGCTGGCGGCTTGATATAGGGGCTGCGGGCGCAGGGGGTTTCACACCCCCACCTGCTTGGGCAGGCCCAAGCAGGCCCCCCGTGGGATATTTTCACCAAGATGAAAGGGTTTGTGGGGTTACCACCAGCCCAGATCGGCGCGGGTGGCGCGCTCGGCGTCGTAATCGGCGCCGTTGATCTGGCCTTGGGTGGCGTCATGCAGCATTTGGCCAGCGCTGGGCAGGTCTGCTGCATCCGCGTTGCTGGTCCAGAGCGCCGCGCGTTGCAGGGCGCGGGCGCATTGCGAATAGACCTCGGCGATTTTGATCACGATCACCGTGCGCGGCAGGGTGTCGCCGCGTGCAAAGCGCTGGCGCAGGGCTGTGTCGGCGGTGATGCGGGCGGTGCCATTGACGCGCACGGTGGTGGTGGAGCCTGCGATCAAGAACAGCAGGCTGACGCGGCCATCGCGCAGGATGTTGCGCAGGGTATCAATCCGCTCGTTGCCCTTCCAGTCGGGCAGGGCGAGGGTTTGGGCATCGAGCGCTGTGACCACCGGGCCTTTGTCGCCGCGTGGGCTGCCATCGGTGCCTTCGGGGCCGACGCTGGAGAGCACACAGAATCGCGAAGCCGCGATGAAGCCGGCATAGGCGGGTGTCAGATGGTTTGTGACCTTGGCAAGGGCCGGCGGTTTTGGTGTGCCATAGGCTGCGTGCAGGCTGTCAAGGTTGCTGATCCACTCGGTCATTTGAAGCCAGCCTCGGCCATCAGGGCGTTGGAGGAGGTTTCGACTCGGGCTTCAAGCTCGGCCATGAAGGCATCATTGGTTAGGCCGGGTGGGATCGCCGGCAGGAATTCAACAACGGCTGTGCCGCGGTGGCGCAGGATGCCACGTTTGGGCCAGAACAGGCCGACATTGGCACCAACCGGGATGCAGGGCTGCTGCAATTGGCTGTAAAGCACGGCGGTGCCGATCTTATAGGGGCGTTGGTCGCCGGGGGCGACGCGGGTGCCTTGGGGGTAGATGATCAGCTGACCGGGCAGGCTGGCGCCAGACTTTACATCTGCCAGCATCTTGGTGATTGCCGCCCCGCGCTTGCCACGGTTGACGAAAATGCAGCCGATGCGTTTTGCATACCAGCCCAGAAAGGGCGCCCAGCCGAGGATTGCCTTCATCACGAATTTACCGCGCGGCAGGGCGCCGTAGATCATGATGATATCCAGAAAGCTTTGATGCTTGGGGGCGATCAGCATCTCGCCAGTTGGCACGGTGCCACGCACTTCGGTTTTCAGCCCGCAAATCAGCCGCAGCGAAAAGCAGACCCAGCGGCAATAGGCATGGCAGGCGGCCACCGCGCCGTCGCGGTGCAAGAGCGCATAGGGAAAGTAGACAATCGCCACCACCGCCATTGCCAGATACATCTGGAGGATAAAGACGGTCGACAGCAGGGTTTGGACAAAGGTCTTCATGTAAGTTCCCGAAGTTTGCGCAGGGCGCTGGCGCGGGTTGCCGCATAGGCGACGGCCGCAGTGAGGGGGGGCAGAAGCAAGGGCAAAAGCCAGCCTGCGCCTTGAAAGCCTAAGCCTGTCAGAAAGCCTCCGGCGCTGTCGGCAGAGGGCAGCATCCAGACGCCCACCATGCCAAGGCCCGTGCCAGCAGCCGCCCCCATCAGAGCGCGCAGGGTGAACCTGCGCACGAAGGCCCTTGCGATATAAACATCGCGGGCGCCGACCAGGCGCAAAACCCTGATGACTTGGGCATTGGCGGCAAGGGCCGCGCTTGCGGCAAGGGTGATCATCGCGGCGGTGGCTGTGCCGATAAGCACGATCGACATAAAGCCCAGCAGCCGCAGCCGCGTGGCGGCCACCGCCAAGGGGCGGCGCCAGCGGGTGTGATCATCTAGCACCGCGCCGGGGGCTTCGGCGGCCAGGCGTTGGCGCAGACCCTCGCCATCATAGCCGGCGCTGTCTTCGGTGATCTCGATCAGCCGTGGCAGTGGCAGCGTATCAACCGGCAGATCGGGCCCAAACCAAGGCGCCAGCAGTGCGCGTTGCTCGTCGTCGGTCATCGCCCGCGCCGAGGCGATGCCAGGAGTGGTTGCCAGCGTCGCCAGCACGGCCTTGGTTTGCAGATCAATCTGATCTTCCGGCGCAGACAGCCGCACGGTTGCGGTGCGGTCCAGCGAGGCTTGCCAGCGCGCCGCAAGGCTGCCCGCTGCCAGCGATAGCGCCAGCGCAAAGACCGCCAGAAAGGCCATTGCCGCTGCGGTAAAGCTGGTCAGCCAAGCGGTATGGCCCGAGGGTGGCACCACGCTGTCCCCCTTGCCTTCATCGCGCAGAAAAGCCGGCAGGCGCATCATAAGTCTGCCCCCGCCAAATGAATCCGCCGTTTGGAGATTCGCAGCACCCGTGCCGGCACCAAGGATTTCGCCTGCCGGATCAGGTTTAGATCATGCGTCGCCACCACCACAGTTTTGCCCATGCGGTTCAACTCGGTCAGTAAGGTCAGCAGGCGCAGCGACATCTCCCAATCCAGATTGCCGGTGGGCTCGTCGGCCAAGATCACATCGGGGCCCATGATGATGGCGCGGGCAAGGGCTGCGCGTTGCCGCTCGCCACCTGAAAGCGAGGGCGGCAGCGCTTGCGCCAAGGCCCCCAGACCGACCCAGCCCAAAAGATCGGCCAGATCGCCTGCGTTTTCCGCCCGCCCCGCAACCGTCAGCGGGAGCGTGACATTGGCGGCAAGCGGCAGATGGTCCAGAAATTGGCAATCTTGATGCACCACGCCAATGCGGCGGCGGGTATAGGCGATGTCATCGCGCGTCAGGCTGCGCACATCGCGGTCAAACAGCGTGATATGGCCGGCAGTTGGCAGCAGCTCGCCATAGCAGAGCTTTAGAAAAGTGGATTTTCCCGCGCCAGAAGGGCCGGTCAAAAAATGGAACGACCCGGGGGCCAGCCGCAGCGACATGTCCGACAGCAGTTCGCCGCCCCCATAGCTGTAGGCGACATTCTCGAGTGCAATCACCGCATCGGTCCTTTTGGGCTGAGAAAAGCTTGCGTTGCACCATTGCCCAAGCGGCCAGCGGATTCAATCGTTGGTCAGGGTATTTGCCAGAAAGGCTTCCAGAATGTTGGCTTCGTTGCTACAAGTTGGCAACGAAAACCAAAATATGATCCGGACAGATAGCACATGCGTCTTGTATGCCCAAACTGCGACGCTGAATACGAGGTCGATGCTTCGGTTATTCCCGATGGCGGTCGCGATGTACAATGTTCGAACTGCGGCCATGCGTGGTTTCAAATCTCGCCCGAGCTTGAGGCTGCAATTGCCGCCGAAGAGGCGCTTTACGAACCGCCGCCGCCGGTAGAACGGCCCGTACCTGCACCTGCACCTGCATCTGCCGCGATGCCGCAGCGCCAGCTCGACGAGTCTGTGTTGTCGGTCTTGAAAGAAGAGGCCGAGCGCGAGGTCGAGGCCCGTCGCGCCGAAGCACCGCGCATGGAGATGCAGACGGATATGGCGCTTGAGGCTCCAGCCAAGGACGCAAGCGGTTTGGGGGCCGTCGCGCAGCGGTTGGCGCGGATGAAGGGGGCCGAGACGGCACGGATGGTCAAGCCACAGACCCGTGCCGACGTCTTTCCTGAAATTGAAGAGATAAATTCGACGCTGCGCGCCAGCAGTGAAAAGCGCAGCGGAGCGGCGGATGCCACGGCTGCAACCGCCTCCCCGCAGACCCAAGCTTCGGGTTTTGGCTCGGGCTTTGTGCTGATGCTGGTGCTGGCGGTGCTTTTGGTGACGGTTTATGTGATGGCGCCAAAAATCGCGCAGCAGATCCCAGCGGCCTCGGCTGCCCTGACGGGATTTGTCCAAGCTGTTGATCTGGCGCGGCTGCAACTGGACCAGCTGCTGCAAAGCGCGATTGCGTTTTTGAACGGCCTTAAGACCGCTGTCTAAGCGCTTGGCGGGTCAAAACAGATCCAACAGCCGCTTAAGATAGCCGCGTTCGCCTTCCGAACGCGATTGCTCGCCCGAGCGTTTGCGGATTTCATCCAGCAACTCTTGGGCGCGGCGGTAGACGTCTTGGCCCTGAAGCAGGTTCTTATCCGAGCCGATGCGGGCAGAGTTTTCGCGGCCAAGCGGGTCGATCGCACCATTTGGATCAGCTTCGGCTGTTCTTTGACCCTCGGCAGAGTTGCTTTGCTGGCCCTGCTCTTGCGCCAAAGCCTCGCCAAAATCGCGCAGGCCTTGGCGCATTTTGTCCATAGCTTCGGCCTGCTGATCCAAAGCGCCTGACAGATCGCCGTCGCGCAGCGCCTGTTCGGCGTCTTGCATGGCGCGGCCGGCATCATCCAGTTTTTGCCGCCCTGCTTGGCCCTTTTCGCTGTTCTGTCCGGGCAGGTCAGTGCCGTCTTTCATTGCTTCAAGCCGTTTGCGCAGATCTTGCTGCCGCTCGGACAGGCTTTTGCCGCCGTCTTGTGTGCCATCCTGACCGTTTTGCATGTCGCGGAAAGCGTCATCGGACAGGCCTTGCTGATCGCGCAGCGTGTCGCCCAAGCCTTTCATCGCGCGGCCAGCGGGGCCCTGACCTTGGCCCTGCCCATCGCCTTGCTGCACCTTCATGTTGTTCAGCAGGTCTTGCAGCTGGCGCATCGCTTCGGCGGCTTCGGCGGTTTTGCCGTCTTTCATCAGCTGTTGGATCTTATCCATCATCTGTTGAATTTGGTCTTGGGTGATGCTGGGCCCGCTTTGCTGCGGTGCGGTTTCATCCTTCGGATCGCGCGGATTTTTCTTGGCCTCTTCGGCCATATAGTCATCCAAAGCCTTGCGCATCTCGTCCATCAGCGCCTGCATCTCTTCGGGGCTGGCGCCTTTGCGAATGGCCTCGGCAACACGATCTTGCGCGCGCTGAAACCGCTCTTTGGCGCTATTTAGCTGGCCGTCTTCGATCATCAAGGACACTTGCCACAGCTCTTCGGCCAGATCATCGCGCAGCGCTGGCGTCAGATCGGCAGTCTCAAACCGCTTAATCGCCGCGCGCAACCGCGTTAGGGCCGCGACATCAGGCGTATCCGCTTCGGCGCGGTGGCTGATGGCTTTCAGAATTTGCGCCGCCCGTGGCGCATTGGCGCGCGACCACAGCAGATCACGGCGCATCTCGATGATGGCATCGGCCAAAGGATCAAAAAACCGGCGCCCCGGCAGAATCACATGCACTGGCGCCGCCGTGCCGGTTTGGCCTGCGGCATCGCTGGCGGCATAGGCAATCGTCACCGGCAGATTGGCCAGCACCGATTTGGACAGATCGTCGATCAGCGTGGTTTTCACTTCGGTCCGGCTGCCCTTGATCGGCAGCGGCAGATCCAGCGTCACCGGCGCAATCGCCTCTGGTTCGGTGGCAAGACCAAAGCGGCGTGGCACGGCGGCCAGATCCAGCGTGATGGTGGCTTGGCCCTTTGTGACCCCATAATCATCGGCGGCACTGAATTTTTGCTTAAAGCGCCCATCTGCTTCGCGCCCGATCGTCGCCTCGGGGCTGATAGAGGGGGCAAGATCTGGGGTGACGATCACCTGCCATTTGCGCCCGCCAGCCCCGCTGATGGCGATTTCGCCCGATTGGCTTAGGCTGAAGTCTTGCACAGGATCAGAGGCGGCGGTTGCCTCGGTGCGGCCCGAGACGGTTTCAGACAGAATCAGCGCACCCGGCGGGCCATAAAGCCGCACTTGCAGCGTGGTGCCCGCCGGAAGCGTCAGCGTATCGCCTGCCTGATCGATCAGATAAAGCGCGGGCTTGCCAGTATAGGCCGGCGGCTTGGCCCAGCCTTCCCAAGCGGGACCAGCAGCGGCATTGGCGGGGCTGGGGGCGATGCCCGAAAGCGTGGTCACCCGCCAGATCGAGCCAAACAGCAGCGCCATCAGCAGCGCAGTCAGCGCGACATAGCGCAGGGCAAAGGGGTCGCGGCTGGCCAAACGCAGATCGGGCTGCACCGCACGCGCCGCAGGCAGACGCGCCAACATCCGCGCCCGATGCGCCTGCCAGACCGCACGCGAGGCCGCATCATTGGCGCCAATGGCTTGGGCATCAAGCAGCGCCGCAATCGGCTGCCCCGGCATTCGGCTGTCCAGCCGCACCAAGGCTTCTGCGTGCAGCGGCCTGCGAAATTGCCGCACCCCGTGGACCAGCGCCCAGATCAGCCCAAGTCCGGTGATCACAAGGCCAAACCAAGCCAGCTCTAAGGCCAGTAGGTCTTGCACCCCAAAGGCCAGCGTCGAGACCGCGGCAATTGCAACGCTCCAAAGTGGCCAAAAGGCGCGCGCCAAGCGTTCAGCCCAAAGCCCCGCGTACGTCAAGCGCAGCGGGGTTTTGATCTGGCTTAGCAGTTGGGCCTTGTCGCTTTGGTCCATCCGGTGCTTTCGGTTACAGCCACGTGGGAATGCTATCGCGGTTGAGAATCTCTTCATAGCTTGGCCGTGCCCGGATTACGGCAAATTGATCGCCGCGCACCAAAACCTCGGGGATCAGCGGGCGGGTGTTATATTCCGAAGCCATCACCGCGCCATAGGCCCCAGCCGAGCGAAAGGCCACCAGATCATCGGCCTGCAACGGCGGCAGCGGCCGCGCTTTGGCAAAGGTATCGCCGGTTTCACAGACCGGGCCGACGACGTCATAGCTTTGCGCCTCGGTTGCGGCCTCGGCTTCGATCACCGGCAAAATGTCGTGATGCGCACCATACATCGAAGGCCGCACCAGATCGTTCATCGCCGCATCCAAAATCAGAAAATCGCGGTCCTCGCCGTTTTTTACATAGATAACCTTGGATACCAGCACGCCAGAATTGCCCGAAATCAGCCGACCGGGTTCGATCTCAATCTCGCAGCCCAGATGACCCAAGGTGCGCTGGATCAGCGCGCCATATTCGCGCGGCAGGGGCGGCGCAGAATTTGACCGCTCGTAGGGGATGCCCAAACCGCCGCCCAGATCAAGCCGTGTGATGCTATGGCCCTGCGCGCGCAGCGTCTCGGTCAGCTCGGCCACCTTTTTATAGGCCTGTTCAAAGGGTTCCAGCTCGGTCAGTTGCGAGCCGATATGCACGTCGATGCCGACAATCTGCAAATTCGGCAGGGCGGCGGCTTCGGCATAAACCTCGACGGCGCGGTTGATCGGGATGCCAAATTTGTTCTCTTTTTTGCCCGTGGCGATTTTCTCGTGGGTTTTTGCATCGACATCGGGGTTCACCCGAATGGTGATCGGCGCAATTTTGCCCAAGGCCACCGCGACCGCCGACAGCGCCCGCAGCTCGGGTTCAGATTCGACGTTGAACTGGCGAATGCCATGGGTCAGCGCCAGCTGCATTTCCTCGGCCGTCTTGCCGACGCCTGAAAACACGATCTTGTCGGGCGAAACCCCTGCCGCCAGCGCGCGGCGGTATTCCCCGCCCGAGACCACATCCATGCCGGCACCCAGATCGCCCAGCAGCTTTAGCACTGCGATATTCGACAGGGATTTGATCGCAAAGCAGACCAAATGCGGCATCGGGCTTAGGGCTTCGGTGAACAATTGATAATGCCGCGTCAACGTGGCCGCAGAATAGCAATAAAACGGCGTGCCAACCGCAGCGGCGATTTCCGAGAGCGCGACGTCTTCGGCATGTAAGCTGCCGTTGCGATAGAGAAAATGGTCCATGCGGCAGCCCCTTTGAAAATCAGACGGATGCGGTATAGCACAGGCCGCGCGCGGCGCAATTCAGCCTGTGCCCTTGCAGTTTATTTCACCACGACGCCGACCCGTGCTTCGGCCTCAATCGTCACCCCCGGCGCCACCGGTTCCCCGGCGGCCCCACAGCCCATAAGCGCCAATACGCAAAGCATTGCAGAGATTTGAGACTTGGTCATAGTCACCTCAGGTTAAAGCCTTGAAAAGACTGCATTAAGAAAGAAGCTGTTTCCAGCGCGCGACTTGTTCGGCCACACGGGTGGGCGAGGTTCCGCCATAAGACATCCGGCTGCGCACCGAATTTTGCACGCCCAGCACCGAATAGACCTCGGTGGTGATGCCTGCATGCACCGATTGCATGTCGCTTAGGCTTAGATCCGGCAGATCGCAGCCGTTTTTCTCGGCCATGGCGACCAAGGTGCCGGTGACATGATGCGCATCGCGGAACGGCAAGTTCAGCGCCCGCACCAGCCAATCGGCCAGATCGGTCGCGGTCGAAAACCCGCTGGCGGCCGAGGCTGCCAGCACATCGCGGTTGGCAGTCATATCGCCCACCATTCCGGTCATCGCCGCAAGCGCCAGCATCAGCGTATCGGCGGCGTCAAAGACCTGCTCTTTGTCTTCTTGCATGTCCTTTGAATAGGTCAGCGCCAGCCCCTTCATGATGGTAAACAGCGCCACCGTCGCCCCCAAGATCCGCCCCAGCTTTGCGCGCAACAACTCTGCGGCATCGGGGTTTTTCTTTTGCGGCATGATGCTGGACCCCGTGGTCCATTTGTCCGACAGCCGCACAAAGCGGAACTGCGCCGAAGACCAGATCACCAATTCCTCGGCAAAGCGCGACAGATGCATCGCGCAAATCGACGAGGCAGCAAGGAATTCCAGCGCGAAATCGCGGTCTGACACCGAATCAAGGCTGTTGGCCGTGGGGCGATCAAAGCCCAAAGCACTTGCCGTCATATGCCGGTCAATCGGGAAAGAGGTGCCCGCCAAGGCCGCCGCCCCCAAGGGGCATTCGTTCATCCGCCGACGCGCATCTTCAAACCGCGATTTGTCACGCGCCAGCATCTCGACATAGGCCAGCATATGATGGCCCCAAGTCACCGGCTGCGCGGTCTGCAAATGCGTAAAGCCCGGCATCACCCAATCACAGCCCGCCTCGGCCTGCGCCAAAAACGCCTGCATCAGAGCCGTCAGCCCCGAAATCGCCGCATCACATTGATCGCGCGTCCACAGCCGAAAATCCACCGCCACCTGATCATTGCGCGACCGCGCCGTGTGCAAACGCCCGGCAGGTTCGCCAATGATCTCTTTCAGCCGGCTTTCGACATTCATATGGATGTCTTCCAAAGCCTCCGAGAACACGAAATTCCCGGCCTCAATCTCTGACAATACCGTGAGCAGGCCTTCCCCGATCGCCTCGGCATCACTAGAGGTAAGGATACCCGTGGCAGCCAACATGGCGGCATGGGCGCGAGAGCCCGCGATGTCCTGTGCATAAAGCCGTTTGTCAAAGCCGATCGAGGCATTGATCGCGGTCATGATCGCATCAGGACCAGAGGCAAAGCGCCCGCCCCACATTTGATTGGCAGAAACGGGGGCTTTGGGCGAATTGGTCATGGAAGGGCCTCTCACATGATGCGAAAACTGCTGTTGGCGGCTGTGTATACGGGCTTTGCTCTGGGTGCAAATTTTGATGCAGCACAGGCGGGGCCTTTGGAGGGCTTGCTCAACGGCGAGATGAAAAAGCTGGTGCTGCAAGCGGCCCCTGTTGATCTGCCGCAGGTCGAACTGCTGGATATGCAAGACGGCCCGCAAAGCCTGGAGGCCTTCAAAGGCAAATGGGTGGTGCTGAATTTCTGGGCCACATGGTGTGCGCCCTGCCGTCACGAGATGCCCTCGCTGGATCGCTTGCAAGCCGCCCTGCCCGATATTGTCGTCGTCCCCCTCGCCGCAGGCCGCAACGCACCCGATCAGATTACAAAATTCTTTGCAGAGGCAGAGATCAAAAATCTGACCGTGCTGCGAGATCCCAAAATGGCCCTCGCGCGGCCTTTGGGCGTCGTTGGACTTCCTATGACTCTGATCCTGAACCCCGAGGGTCAAGAAGTGGCGCGGCTTATCGGTGATGCCGAATGGGATTCGCCGGATGCAATCGCTGTGATGTCAGCCCTGAGCCAACCTTGACGCGGTCTGCGCGCTGAAAGCATTTTTGCCTCCGGCGGGGATATTTAGGCCAAGATGAAAGCGCGATTTATTTCATCTTGGCCTAAATATCCCCGCCGGAGGCTTCTGCAAAAGCAGCTTGGCTGAACCGTTCAGACCTAGACCTAGATCTGCCGCGAGCGGATCATGCCAATGATGTCATAGACCTCATCCACGATCGGGCGGGCTATAGCATTGGCGCGGGCGGCGCCTGCGCCAAGGATGCGGTCGATCTCGGTGGTATCTTGCATCAGCTCGCTCATTTTGCGGGTGATGGGCGAAAGTTTTGCCACCGCAAGATCGGCCAGTGCGGGTTTGAAGGTGCCAAATTGCGCACCTGCATATTGGCTGATGACGGCTTCGGGCGTTATATCTGCCAAGGCCGCATAAATATTGACCAGATTGCGGGCGTCTGGGCGGTCTTTTAGGCCTTCAAGATCTTCGGGCAGCGGCTCTGCATCGGTCTTGGCCTTGCGGAATTTCTTGGCGATGGTGTCGGTATCATCGGTCAAATTGATGCGGGATTGATCCGAGGGGTCGGATTTCGACATCTTTTTGGTGCCATCGCGCAGGCTCATCACGCGGGTGCCGGCGCCTTCGATCACCGGTTCGGTGATGGGAAAGAAATTCACGCCATAGTCATTGTTGAACTTGGCCGCGATATCGCGGGTCAGTTCAAGGTGCTGCTTTTGATCCTCGCCTACCGGCACATGCGTGGCCTTATAGGCCAGAATATCGGCAGCCATCAGCGCGGGATAGGCAAAGAGGCCGAGCGAGACGTTCTCGGAGTTTTTGCCCGCCTTATCCTTGAACTGGGTCATCCGGCTCATCCAGCCCATGCGGGCCACCGTGTTGAAAATCCAGCCCAATTCGACATGCGCCGAGACTTGGCTTTGGTTGAACAGGATCGAGCGTGCAGGATCAATGCCTGCGGCGATAAAGCCTGCTGCCAGTTCGCGGGTTTGTTGGCGCAGTTTGGCCGGGTCTTGCCAGACGGTGATCGCATGCATATCGACGATGCAATAGATTGTCTCGATGCCCTCATCCTGCTTTTGCACAAAGCGCTTCAGCGCGCCAAGGTAATTGCCAAGCGTCAGGCCGCCCGAAGGCTGAATGCCCGAGAAGATGCGGGTGGGGAAGGTCTGAGGCGTTTGGACCGGCTCGGACATGGGGAACTCCATCTGGAAATATATGCTGATCTGGCTTAACGCTGGGGGCAAGGGGCGTCAATCGACGCATTCAAGGAGGCTGCCATGCAAGACCACGATATTGCGCCGATCAATCCGCTGCCGCCGGTGGTTTGGCTTTTGGTCTTGCCGATGATCGGCGTTGAGCTTGTGCTGAGCCTCGCCGAGGCGGGAATGATCGGCGGGCGCGCGGCGATTGGCTGGCGGGTGGCTGCGCTGGAAGGTTTTGGGTTTTTTCCCGACTATTGGCGGCAACAGGCGCAGGCGGGGGCCTTTGACTTTGAGCTGTTGCGCCGCTTTGTCAGCTTTGCCTTTGTGCATCAGACCACGATGAGCGCTTTGTTTGGCGTGGTATTGACGCTTGCGCTGGGCAAGTTCGTGGCCGAGGTTTTTGCCGGTTGGGCGGTGGCGCTGGTCTTTGTTGCCTCGGCAGCGGTTGGGGCTTTGGTTTACGGCAGTTTGGTGCAAAGCCAGCCGCTGTTTGGCGCCTATCCCGGGGTGGCGGGGCTGATTGGGGCCTTTAGCTTTGTGCTGTGGAAGGGCCTGTCGCGGATGGGGCCGCAGCCGCAGCGGGCGTTTTCGCTGATTGGCGGGTTGATGGCTATTCAGGTGGTGTTTGGGCTGGTGTTCACGCTTTTGCCGAAACTGTTTCCCAGCATGGGGCCGATGCCCTTGGGCTGGGATTGGATTGCGGAACTCAGCGGCTTTATCTGCGGCTTTGGGTTGTCTTTCCTCGTCAGCCCCAACGGTTTTGCCAGATTGCAGGCGCGACTGCGGCAGCGTTAACGCCGCAGGTTGCGGCGAAAATCGCCAAGCCGAAAGGCACCGATGGTCGCGCCAAAGCTGAAATAGACCAGACTGCCCAGCGTGATCAGCAGGGCAAGGCTGGCATAGCGCCATGTCGGATTCACCAGCGTCTCGGCCAGCCCCAACTGGCCCAGATACAGCGCCAGCGCCATCGCGATCGAGGCGGCAACAGCGCGTGGCACGCGGCTGCGAAAGCGGGTGTCAAAGCGGGCCGCATCGCCCATTTTGCGGGTGCCAAACCACAGCTGAAACGCCATCGCCCAAGCCGCAACGGTGGTGGCAAGTGCGGCGGCGGCAAAGCCGATCAGCGGCATCAGCCCGACCGCAATCGCGGCATTCACCACCATCGACACAATCGCAAAGTGAAACGGCGAGCGGCTGTCTTCGCGTGCATAATACAGCGGCTGAAAGACCTTATGCAGCACAAAGGCCGGCAGCCCCGCGCCATAGATCGCCAGCGCAAGCGCGGTATTGGTGGCATCCACCGCGCCAAAGGCCCCGCGCTGATAAAGCACAGAGGTCAGCGGCACCGCGATGGTGATCAGCGCGGCGGCGGCAGGCAGGGTCAGCGCCAGCGCGAATTCTGTGCCGCGGTTAAAGCTTTCGCGGCTGCCGGCCTCGTCGCCTGCGCGCAGACGGCGCGACAGATCGGGCAGCAAAACCGTGCCAATGGCGATGCCCACAACCCCCAGCGGCAGCTGATAAAGCCGGTCGGCATAGACCAGCCAAGACACTGCGCCTTCGGTGTAAGAGGCCACTTGTCGGCCGACCAGCAGGTTGATCTGCACCACCCCCCCCGCCAAGACCGCAGGGGCGGCGATATAGGCCAAACGCTTGAGTTCGGGCGTGATCTTTGGCCAGCGCGGGGTAAAGCTAAAGCCCAGCCTGCGCGCCGCAATCCAGGTAAAGCCAAGCTGCGCGATGCCTGTCACCGGCACGGTCCAGGCCAGCGTCATGCCCATATCCCAGCCGGTTTGGCTGGCCAGCAGCATGGCGGCGATAAAGATCAGGTTCATCAGCACCGGCACGAAACCGGCTTCGGTGAAATGGCCATGCGCGTTCAGCACACCTGACAGCAGCGCCACAAGGCTGATGAACATGATATAGCAAAACCCGATTTGGCCATAAAGCACCGCAAGCTCATAGCGCGCATCGCCAGCAAAACCCGAGGCCATGGCATAGACCAGCCAAGGCATCGCCAGCGTGCCAAGCACCGAAAACACCATCAGAATCGCCGCCATGCCGTTAAAGGCGTCGCGGGCAAAGCCGTTGGCATCCTCGCCAGCCTCCAGCTTTTTGGCATACATCGGCACGAAGGCCATGTTGAAGGCACCCTCGGCGAAAAAGCGGCGGAACATATTGGGCAAAGAAAACGCCACGTTAAAGGCATCGGCCACCGGGCCCGCGCCCAGATAGGCGGCCAGCATCATATCGCGGGCAAAGCCTGCGCCGCGTGACAGCAGGGTCCAGCCACCGACAGTCAGAATAGAGCGGATCAGGCTGATGGATCTCATAGGGCCCCGTTTGCTGGCGTCAGGTTTGTGGTTGGCAAGATCGGCACATCCAGGCCAATGATCTATCGCGGATTGCAGGCGAGGGGAATTCAGAAAGCAGATGCCCCGCGCCTAGCCCTGTTCTTGCGCGCGCTTTTCGCCCTCTGCCATGGCGTGGCGCAGCTTGCGATCTAGGGCCTCTTGCTTGCCCTTGGCATGCAGTTTCAGGCCAAAGGCATCTTTGATGTAAAAGCTGTCGACCACCTGCGCGCCATAAGTCGCGATCACCGCCGAGGCGATATAGATGTTGTTCACTGCCAAAGTGCGGGTCAGATCAAACAGCAGGCCGGGGCGGTCACGGGTGTCGACCTCGATGATGGTGTAGATGTCTGATCCTTCGTTGTCGAAGGTGATATGGGTCGGAAAGCGGAATTCGCGGTCGCGCTTTTTCACCTTATCGCGAACCGTCAGCGCCTCGCGGGCGATGACTTCGCCGCGCAAGGTTTTCTCGATCATCGCGCGCAGCCGCGGCAGGCGCGAGGCCTCGTAGGGGTGGCCATCGCTGTCTTGGATCCAGAAGATCGCGGTGGCAAAGCCGTCTTTCGAGGTATAGGTGCGCGCGTCAACCACATTGGCCCCAACCAGCGCCAAAGCCCCCGCCAGCCGCGAGAAGATGCCCGGATGATCGGCCAGCGCGAAACAGGCGCGGGTGGCATCGCGGGCGGGTTCGGGGTGCAAATCTATGCGGATCTCGGCATCGCTTAGGCCTTGCAGCAGGCGGGCAAAGACCTCTTGCGCATCGGGGGTCAGGCCCTGCCAATAGGGGGGGTAGTGGCGCGTGGTCTCGTGTTTCAGCGCGGTGGCCGAAAAATCGCGCAGGCGGCTTTGCAGCTCGGCCTTGGCCTCGTCTTCGCGGTTGGGCCGATTGATGCTTTCCAGCCCGTCTTCCAGCGCATCGGCGGTCATGCCGTAAAGACGGCGCAGCAGCATTGCCTTCCAATTGTTCCAAGTGTTGGGGCCAACGCCGCGAATGTCGCAGACGGTCAGCACCGTCAGCAGATCCAGCCGCTTTTTGGTTTTCACCGCCTTGGCAAAGTCGCGCACCGTGCGCGGGTCGCCAATATCGCGCTTTTGCGCCATGTCAGACATCAAAAGGTGATAGCGCACCAGCCATTCGACAGTTTCGCATTCCTCGGCGTCGAGTCCCAGACGCGGCGCGATGCGGCGCGCCAGTTGTGCCCCGATGATCGAGTGATCTTCGGGCCGCCCCTTGCCGATGTCATGCAGCAGCAGCGCCACATAGATCACACGGCGGTTGATGCCGGTGTTCAAGATAGAGGAAGACAGCGGCAGATCTTCGATCAATTCACCACGTTCGATTTGCGCCAGCACCGAGATGGTCTGGATGATATGCTCGTCCACCGTATAGCTGTGGTAGACGTTGAACTGCATCATCGCGACGATGTTTTCAAACTCGGGGATCAGCGCGCCCAGCACGTTCAGCTCGTTCATCCGGCGCAGCGCGCGTTCGGGGTTGCCGTGTTTCAACATCAGATCCAGCAAGATCCGCCGAGCCTCGGGCGCCTCGCGCACCGAATCGTCGATCCGGTGCAGATTGGCCGCGATCAGCCGCATGACGTTGGGGTGCAACAGATAGCCCGAGCGCAGCGATTCCTCGAAAATCCGCAGCATATTGACGGGGTCGTTCAAAAAATCATCTGGATCAACGATGTCGATGCGGCCCTGCACCAGCTTATAGCCCGACTTCACCCGTTTGCGGCTGAAAAACCCCAGCAGACGCGCGGCGGGTTTGACATGGCGCGCTTCAAGTTCGGTCAGGAAAACCCGCGTCAGGTCGCCAACCAGCGTGGCTTGGCGAAAGTAATCTTGCATAAAGTATTCAACACCGCGCCGCGCCTTGCTGTCGCGGTAGCCCATGCGGGCCGCAACTTCGACTTGCAGATCGAAGGTCAGCTGATCTGAGGGGCGGCCAGTGATGTAATGCAGATGACAGCGCACCACCCAAAGGAAATCTTCGGCATCGCGAAAGGTCTCGTATTCGCTTTGGGTGAACAGCCCAGCGGCCACCAGCCCCGAAGCCGAAGGCACGCGGTGCAGATATTTACCAATCCAATACAGCGTTTGCAGATCGCGAAGCCCGCCTTTTGCCTCTTTGACATTGGGTTCCAGGACATAGCGCTGGCCGCCTTGGCGTTTGTGGCGGGTTTCACGCTCGGCCAGCTTGGCCTCGATAAACTCGGCACCCGTGGTGCGGAACAGATCAGACCAAAGCTTGTCGCCCAGCTCGTCCGCCATATCTGCGTCGCCCGCAATAAAGCGGTGTTCCAAAAGGGCGGTGCGAATGGTGATGTCTTCGCGGCCAAGCCGGATGCAATCTGCGATGGTGCGGCTGGAATGGCCGACCTTGAGCTTTAGATCCCACAGCATGTAAAGCATCGATTCGATGATGCTTTCGGCCCAGGGCGTCATCTTCCAAGGCGTTAAGAACAGCAGATCAACGTCGGATTGCGGCGCCATTTCGGCGCGGCCAAAACCGCCCACGGCCAGCACAGTCAGCCGCTCGGCTGCGGTTGGGTTGGGGGCGGGGTGCAGCGTGTCGCGCGCAACGGCAAGCGCGGTGGTGACCAGCACATCGGTTAGATAGCTTTGCGCCAGCACCAGCGGGCGGGCGTGGCGCGGATGGGCGGCAAAGGCGGCCTCCAGTGCCGCGGTCGCTGCGGTTTTTGCCGCCAGCATATGGCGCACCGCGATGCCGCGGGCCTCTCGCGGGTCGATCTGAGGCGAAAGCTCGGCGCGGATGCGCGCCAAAAGCGCATCGGCATCAAGGATCTGCGCGCGCGGCAAAAGCAAGGCGCTGCGGTCCTGCGGGATATCAGAGAGGTTCATGCCGCAGGACCGTGCCTTTACCTGTTAAAAACCAGCGCCGCCAAAGCTGCGGGGCGCAGCCTCGATCACCACGGCTTGACCGTTTTGGATCTGGGCAATCGCCAGACCACGCTCATTTGTGCCATCCGCGCGCAGCCGGAAGATACCATTCACGCCAACAAAGCCTGCGCCTTGGGTCAGGCTGGCGGCACGGATCGGGCCGGGGCCTGCATTGCGCAGCAGCGCGCCAATGGCGGCGACGCCATCATAGGCCAGACCAGAAATCGGATGCGGTGGCTCGCTGAAACTCGCCTGATACCGTGCCTGATATTGCGCGTAAAGCGCTGGGTCCGGCATGGCAAACCAGCCGCCCTGCACCCCCGGAAGCGCCAAAGTCGCGGCTGGAATATCCCAACGGGTCAGCCCGATAAACTGCGTGACACTCGGCCCCATGCCGTTGTCGGCCAAAAGCTGGCTGATCAAAGGCAAAGCGCCTGCTGTATCGGCGGTCATAAAGATCGCCTGCGCTCCGGCAGAGCGCGCATTTGCGGCAATCACAGGTGCTGCACTGACCACGCCATTTTGCGAAAACTCATAGCTGCCTGTCGCCACAACCGTGCCGCCAGCGATAGAGACCCCGCGCTGAATGGCGGCGCGGCCAAGCTCGCCTGCGGTGTTTTTATCATGCACAATCATGATGTTGGCCTTGCCCTGCCGTACGGAAAAGGCTGCCAGCCGCGCGGCGGTGTTGTCAAAGGTTGGCCCCAGCACAAACACATTGTTGCCCGCGATATCGGTGTTGTTCGAAAACGCCAGAACATTCACGCCACTTGCGGCGACGGCAAGACCCGCGGCATTGGCCTCTTGTGCAAAGACCGGCCCCAGAATGATCTGCGCCCCCTCGGCCACGGCTTTCGAGGCCATTGCTGCCGCCTGAGCCGGTTGGCCCGCGGTGCCATAAACCCGCAAATCAATCTGTGTGCCGCCAAGATCAGAGATCGCCATGCGCGCAGCATTTTCCAACGACCGCGCCAAAAGCTCGTCACTGGCTTGGCCCGAGCCCGAAGGCGTTAGCAGGGCAATCTGTACACGGCCTGAACCTGCGCCCGCGCCAAGGCTGGGCCCAGAGGCCGGCACACAGGCCGAAATCGCAAAAGCTGCCACCGCAGCGCAGAAAAACCCCAACGACTTGCGGGCACGCGTTAAAACAGACAACATAAGGATCCTTACCCCCTTGGCACAGGTTGAAAGACTAAGCGCTTTGCGGCTGGAAGTAAATTGTCAGGGAGAAAAAGGCGTGGCAGAGGGCAAATATGCGGCCGAGAAACATCGCCTCAGCGCAGGGCTATATTTTATCGCAACCCCAATCGGGGCTGCGCGTGATATCACCCTGCGCGCCTTGGATATTTTAGCCTCGGCCGATGTGCTGGCCGCCGAAGACACCCGCACGCTGCGACATCTGATGGAGATTCACGGCATCGCCTTGGCAGACCGCCCGATGGTCGCCTATCACGAACACAACAATGACAGCGCCATGCCTCGGCTTTTGCGCGCCATCGCGGAAGGCAAATCGGTGGTCTATGCCTCGGAAGCCGGCACGCCGCTGATCTCGGACCCCGGGTTTCAGTTGGGGCGCGGGGCGATTGCCGAAGGCCTGCAAGTGCTTTCGGCACCGGGTGCCTCGGCGGTGCTTTGTGCGCTGACGGTCTCGGGGCTGCCCTCGGATCGGTTTCTTTTTGCGGGGTTTCCACCCGTGACCAAATCGGCGCGCGAGACCTTTTTGCGCGACCTGGCGCAGGTGCAAGCGACCCTTATATTTTACGAATCACCAAAACGCGTTAGCGGATTATTAGGTGATTTGGTGAATACTTTGGGAGGCGGGCGGCAAGCAGCGGTTTGTCGTGAACTGACCAAGCGATTCGAAGAGGTGTCTCGGGGCAGCCTTGATCAATTGGCGGCAGATTTTGCGGATCGCACGGTGAAAGGCGAAATTGTTGTTCTGGTGGATCGCGCCCCAGAACAGCAGGCGGATGCGGCAACGGTGGAGCAGGCTTTGGATCAGGCTTTGACACATATGACGATGAAGGATGCGGCAACGGCGGTTGCACAGGCCTATGGTCTGCCGCGCCGCGATGTTTATCAACTGGCACTGCGGCGGGCTGGCGCATGAGGGCGGCGCGCGGGGCCATATCCTATCAGGCGGGTTTTGCCGCCGAAGAGCAGGTTGCCCAGCTTTACAATCGCTCGGGGCGCCTGATCTGTGCGCGGCGTTGGCGTGGGCAGTCTGGTGAAATTGATCTGATTGCCCGTGATGGTGCAGAGGTGATTTTTATCGAGGTGAAGCAAAGCCGCACTCATGCACAGGCCGCAGAACATCTGACGCCACGGCAGATTGCGCGGATTTATGGTGCAGCAAGTGAGTTTTTGGCGGGCGAACCTGCGGGCCAGCTGACGGATGTGCGCTTTGACGTTGCTTTGGTGGATGGTGCTGGGCGGATCGAGATTTTGGAAAACGCCTGCGCGGCCTGATTGCATCACAGCGCCGCTTGCGGCATCAAGGGCTCACATAACTCGGAGCGTGATATGTCCCTTAAAGTCGCCTTGCAGATGGACCCGATTGGCTTGGTCAATATTGATGGGGATAGCACCTATCGAATAGCACTAGAGGCACAGGCGCGGGGGCATTCGCTGTTCTTCTATACGCCCGACAAATTGGCCTTTGTTGAGGGGCGTGTGATTGCGCGCGGCTTTCCGATCACGCTGCGGCGAGAACTGGGCAATCATGTCAGCTATGGCGACGAGGTCGAAGTCGACTTGGCTGATTTTGATGTGGTTTGGCTGCGGCAAGATCCGCCTTTTGACATGGGCTACATCACCACCACGCATTTGCTGGATATGATCCACCCCAAGACTTTGGTGGTCAATGATCCGTTCTGGGTGCGAAATTATCCCGAAAAACTGTTGGTTTTGCGTTTTCCTGATTTGACGCCTCCGACCGCAATCGCGCGCGACCTTGCGACCTTGCGGGCGTTCAAGGCCAAGCATGGAGATGTGATTCTGAAGCCGCTTTATGGCAATGGTGGCGCGGGGGTGTTCCGGTTGGATGCCCAGGATAAGAACCTTGCGTCCTTGCACGAGTTGTTTTGTGGCATCAACCGTGAGCCTTTGATTATGCAGAAGTTTTTGCCCGATGTTTCCAAGGGAGACAAACGAGTTCTGCTGGTGGATGGCGAAGCTGTGGGTGCGATCAATAGGGTGCCTCAGGCAGGTGAGACGCGCTCTAACATGCATGCGGGTGGGCGACCCGAGAAGGTGGGTTTGACCGCGCGCGATCTTGAGATTTGTGCAGCCATTGGTCCCGTGCTGCGCGAGCATGGTCAGATCTTCGTCGGCATCGACGTCATTGGCGATTATCTGACCGAGATCAACGTCACTTCGCCCACTGGTTTGCAAGAGCTCGAGCGGTTTGACGGCACCAATGCTGCCGAAAAGATTTGGCAGGCGATCGAGGCCAAGCGCGCCTGATTACTTGGTTTTTATTGCCAGACGGTAGCTTACGGCCTCGGCGATATGCGGTAGGCGCACATCGGTGGAGTGATCCAGATCAGCGATGGTGCGCGCCACGCGCAGGACGCGGTGATACCCCCGCGCCGAGAGGCCAAAGCGTTCGGCCACGCGGGCCAACATCGCGCGGCTTTCGGCATCAGGGGCGGCAAAATGCTCGAGCGTAGAGCCTTCCATATCGGCGTTCACACGGGTGTTCGCGATGCCCGCGAAACGCGTGGTTTGGCGGGTGCGCGCCTCTTGCACGCGGGCCGCGATCGCCGCGGAACTGTCGCCAGAGGCGGGCAGATCAAGGTCGGTATAGGCCACCGGCGGCACTTCGACGCGCAGATCAAAGCGGTCCATCAGCGGTCCCGAGATGCGTCCAAGGTAGTCTTCGCCGCACTGCGGAACCTTGGCGCATGCGCGGGCGGGATCGGGTAAGTAGCCGCATTTGCACGGATTTGCTGCGGCGATCAGTAAAAAGCGGCAGGGATAGCGGATATGAGCATTGGCGCGGGCGACCATGATCTCGCCGGTTTCAATGGGTTGGCGCAGAGTTTCCAGCACCATGCGGGGAAATTCAGGGAACTCGTCCATAAACAGCACGCCGTTATGGGCCAGGCTGATCTCGCCGGGTTTTGCGCCTTTGCCGCCGCCGACGATCGCCGCCATCGAGGCGGTGTGATGCGGTTCGCGAAATGGGCGGCTGCGCGAGATCCCGCCCTCGGAAAGCAGCCCCGCCAGAGAATGAATCATCGAAGTTTCAAGTGCTTCGGTGGCGGTGAGCATCGGCAGAATGCTGGGTAGGCGGGCTGCAAGCATCGACTTCCCCGAGCCTGGCGTGCCCACCATCAGCAGGTGATGCCGACCCGCCGCCGCGATTTCCAGCGCACGTTTGGCGCGTTCTTGACCTTTGACGTCGCGCATGTCGCGCGCACTTGGGTCGCGTGTCACCTCGCCTGCCTCGGCGGCGGTCAGCACGGCTTGTCCGGTGAAATGGCGCACCACCTCGTTCAAGGACGCCGCGGCGATGACTTGGGTGGCGCCGACCCAAGCGGCCTCGGGGCCGCAGGCCTTTGGGCACAACAGGCTGCGGCCTTCCTCGGCCGCGGCCATGGCTGCGGGCAGGGCGCCCAGAACCGCGATCAGGCGACCATCCAACGAAAGCTCGCCCAAGGCCACCGTGCCAGAGGCAGCATCTTTGGGGATAATCTCGAGAGCGGCCAGCAGCGCAAGCGCGATCGGCAGATCAAAATGCGACCCCTCTTTCGGCAAATCGGCGGGCGAAAGGTTAACAGTGATGCGTTTTGACGGCAGAGCAATCGACAGCGCCGTCATCGCTGCGCGCACGCGCTCTTTTGCCTCGGAAACGGCCTTATCGGGCAGACCAACAAGGCTAAATGACGGCATTCCCGGCGAAATGGCGCATTGCACTTCGACGATGCGGGCCTCGACGCCTTCAAAGGCCACTGTATAGGCTTGGGCAACCATGACCCGCTCCCGTTTTGCGATGGTTAACGGGTAGCGGGGGAATGGTTTACGATTGGTAAATTTTCATGAATTTCGGCCAAGCTTCTGGGTCTGCGACGGTTTTGTCGCGGCAAAAGGTGTTGCAAAAGCCAAAGCGGCGGCCGTTTAGCTCTAGCACATCGGTGATGGGCGCGCCGGAATAAGGGCAGGCGGTGTTCTCGGCTGTGGTGCCTTCGACAGCTTTGGCGGCCAGCGGGACGGGGCCGGGCCAAGCGCGGGTGGGGTAGGGGCGGCGGTAAAATGCTTGGTCGGGGCCGTCAACCATGCCCATGGCGCGCCATTGCCGAAACGGGCGATGCGCCAGATGGGCCGCAAGATAGGCCTGCGACACTGGCCCGACCGGCAGGTTATAGCCCGCGATTCGGCCGGCAACGGGGGCGAACATCGCATCCGCCGCGCTGTAATCGCCGCACAGCCATTGCGTGGAGCCGGTCTGCTGCTGCGCCCAAGACCAGATGGTTTCAAGCCGCTGCAAATCGGCCAAAACCTCGGGTGGCGGCGCGCAGTCCGTATAGGAAACCCGCAGGTTCATCGGGCAGTGGCTGCGCAGTGCGGTAAAGCCTGCATGCATTTCGGCGGCAAGCACGCGGGCCACGGCGCGGGCGCGCGGATCTTTGGGCCAAAGCCCGGCCTCTGGGTGACGCGAGGCAAGCTCTTCGGCGATGGCGATGGTTTCAGGCACCACCACACCATCGGGCGTGCGCATGGTTGGGGCGGTTTTGGCGGGGGCAAAGTCGCGCAGCAGCTTTGGCAGCTCGTCGGTGTAAAGCTGGGCGCGCAGGGTTGTGACCGGAATGCCAAAAGCATCGAACATCAGCCAGCCGCGCAGCGACCAGCTGGAATAGGCTCGGTCGCCAATGACAAGGGTATAGGGGTCGTGCATGGGGGCTCCTTGGCTGTTTAAGCCAGCTTAGGGCGCGGGTTGGTAAAGATAAAACGCTGATTTGTGTGGCCTTGTATCACGGGCCTTGATGGCAGGCAGCAGAGTCGCCCTTGAAAATTCTTGGTCTGATACAGTGATCCAACCGCCGCTCTGCCGCGTATCCCTTGAAAGCCCGTTAAACAACCGCACGGGCGGATCTGGGGGAAGCGATGGCCTTTGACGGGACGACGGATCAAACCCTTTCGCGGCAGGCGCGAGCCGCTGAATTGCTGGACGCCGAAACCGAGCTGCGCCTTGCCTATGCTTGGCGCGATCATCGGGACGAAGCCGCGCTGCATCGGTTGATCACCGCCTATATGCGGCTGGCGATTTCGATGGCGTCAAAGTTTCGCCGCTATGGCGCGCCGATGAATGATCTGATCCAAGAAGCCTCCTTGGGCCTGATGAAGGCGGCGGAAAAGTTTGACCCAGACCGCGGCGTGCGGTTTTCGACCTATGCGGTCTGGTGGATCAAGGCGAGCATCCAAGACTATGTGATGCGCAATTGGTCGATGGTGCGCACGGGAAGCACCTCGGCGCAAAAATCGTTGTTTTTCAATCTGAAGCGCGTGCAGGCCAAGCTGGAGCGCGAGGCGCAGGCGCGCGGTGAGAGCTTGGATCAGCACCAGTTGCGCGAAAAAGTGGCGCAAGAAATTGGCGTAACTTTGGCCGAAGTTGCGATGATGGAGGGCCGTTTGGCGGGCTCTGACGCATCCTTGAATGCGCAGCAATCGGGCGAGGATGAGGGGCGCGAATGGATCGACATTCTGGAAGACGAAAGCCCGCAGGCCGATGAGCAGGTCACGCTTGCCCATGATCGCGCCAAGGTGCGCGATTGGTTGGTGCAGGCGATGGCTGGGCTGAATGCGCGTGAACGCCATATCGTCACCGAGCGGCGTTTGCGCGAAGTGCCGCGCACGCTTGAGAATTTGGGCCAGGAACTGGGGCTGTCGAAAGAGCGCATTCGCCAGCTTGAGGCTGCGGCCTATGCCAAGCTGCGCAAAAACCTTCAGGTTCATGCGCCAGATGTGATGGAATATATCTAGCTGCCTCTCGCCTGTTGAGTTTAGCGCTCGCGCCGCCTACACCTGTAGGCCAGCGTGAAAGGAGCCGTCATGCAGGGCAAGCGCATCCTTCTGATTATTGGCGGTGGCATTGCTGCCTATAAGTCTTTGCTGCTGATCCGTTTGTTACGGGCGGCAGGGGCGGCGGTGACGCCGGTTTTAACCCGCGCGGGGGCGGAATTTGTCACACCCCTGAGCGTTTCTGCCTTGGCTGGCGAAAAGGTTTACTCGGCGCTGTTTGATCTGACCGACGAGGCCGAGATGGGGCATATCCAGCTCTCTCGGGTGGCCGATCTGATCGTGGTGGCGCCTGCGACGGCGGATTTGCTGGCGAAAATGGCGCAAGGGCGGGCGGATGATCTGGCCTCGACGCTGCTGCTTGCCACCGATACGTCGGTTTTGGTGGCGCCTGCGATGAATCTGCGGATGTGGCACCATCCTGCAACCCAGCGCAATCTGGCGCAGCTGCGCGCGGATGGTGTGGGTTTTGTCGGCCCAGAGGCGGGCGAGATGGCTTGCGGCGAATTTGGCATCGGCCGCATGGCGGAACCCGAGGCGATCTTTGCCAGCATTGCGGCGGCTTTGCAAAGCGGGCCTTTGGCTGGGCGGCATATTCTTGTGACATCAGGCCCGACACACGAACCGATTGATCCGGTGCGCTATATCGCCAATCGGTCTTCGGGCGCGCAGGGTACGGCGATTGCGGCAGCCTTGCGGGATCTAGGTGCTAACGTCACATTTGTGACGGGTCCAGCCAGCGTGCCTGCGCCCGAGGGCGTGCGGGTGGTTCGGGTTGAAACGGCGGCGCAAATGCTGGCGGCGGTTCAGGCGGCCTTGCCGGCAGAGGTTGCGGTGATGGCGGCGGCGGTGGCTGATTGGCGGGTTGCCAATGCCAGCGGATCAAAGATGAAAAAGGACGGCTCTGGCCAAGCGCCCGCCTTGGAGTTTGCCGAAAATCCCGACATTTTGGCGCTGGTCTCAAAGGGCGATGCGCGGCCGCGCCTGGTGGTGGGCTTTGCCGCCGAGACCGATCAGGTCGAGACCTATGCCGCGGCAAAACGTCTGCGCAAGGGCTGCGATTGGATTGTGGCGAATGATGTGTCCCCTGCGACGGGGATCATGGGCGGCAGTGAAAACGCGGTGGTGTTGATCTCGGAGGCGGGGTCAGAGGTTTGGCCGCGCATGGCCAAGGATGCCGTTGCGCGACGCTTGGCTGACCGCATCGCGGCGGCGCTGGCTGATTGAGGCCAGCACTTTGACACAGGCTTTGCATAAAGGATCAGCCATGGCAGTGGTGCAGGTGGTTTGGGAAGATTGGGCAGACCAAAGCGTGGCGCTGCCAGCCTATCAGACAGCAGGGGCGGCGGGGGCGGATCTTTGCGCCAATCTGCCCGCTGATCTGCGCGCGACGGGGTTGGTGATTGCACCGATGGCGCGGGTGGTGGTGCCGACCGGCCTGCGGGTTGCCATTCCGGCGGGGTTCGAGATGCAGATAAGGCCAAGGTCGGGCTTGGCGGTGAAATCGGGGATTACGCTGCCCAACACCCCCGGCACGATTGACAGCGATTATCGTGGGCCCTTGGGCGTGGCGCTGATCAACCTCAGCGCAGAGGCCTTTGTGGTGCAGCACGGCGACCGCATTGCCCAAGCGGTGGTGGCCCCCGTAGTGCAGGCAAGCTTTGCCGTGGTGGCGGATTTGGACGAAACCGCGCGCGGGGCGGGTGGGTTTGGGTCGACCGGAGTGTCGCGCGGATGATGCTTGTTTTTACGATGATGGCAGCACTTTGGGGCATTGGCTGGGCGATGAAGACGCCCAAGCGGTTGCGCTGGGGGATGATCGCGGCGCTTTGGGCGGCGGTGATTTTGGCCAATCTGGTCTTCCCCGAGGCCAACCCGTTGCGCCAAGCAACAGGCGGCGATGCGCGGGTTTGGGCGGTGCTGGGGGTCTTGGCCGCGCTGGTTGCGGGCTATCGGCGCGGGCTTGCGGCACTGCGCAGCAAGGCCGAGCCAGAGCCTGCGAAGGCCGGCGCGTTTTCCGACAGCGAGTTAGACCGCTATGCCCGCCATATTATGCTGCGCGAAGTCGGCGGGCCGGGGCAAAGGCGGCTGAAGGATGCGCGGGTTTTGGTGGTTGGTGCGGGGGGGCTGGGCTCACCTGCCTTGTTATATCTGGCCGCCGCAGGGGTGGGTGTGATTGGCGTGATTGACGACGATCAGGTCGATGGCAGCAATCTGCAACGCCAGATTATCCATACCGATCAGCGCATTGGCATGGATAAGGTGCAATCGGCTGCGGTGGCGATCAAGGCGCTGAACCCCTTTGTCAGCCTGCGCCCCTATCGCCGCAGGTTGGATGAGGCAATCGCGGCCGATCTGCTGGCCGACTATGATCTGGTGCTGGATGGCTCGGACAATTTTGACACCCGCTATTTGGTGAATAAAATCTGTGCCGCACAGGGCAAGCCGCTGATTTCGGCCGCGATCACGCAGTGGGAGGGGCAAATCTCGCTTTACGACCCGGCGCGGGGTGCGCCCTGTTATGAATGCGTTTTTCCGGTGCGGCCTGCGGCGGGCATGGTGCCCAGCTGCGCCGAGGCGGGGGTGATCTCGCCCTTGCCGGGGGTGATTGGCGCGATGATGGCGGTCGAGGCGGTCAAGCAGATTACCGGCGCAGGCCAAGGGCTTGCGGGGCGGCTGATGATTTACGACGCGCTTTATGCCGAAACCCGGGTGATTAAGATCAAACCGCGGGCGGACTGTCCGATTTGTGGTGCTGCGGGCAGCTGACAAGGTGGTCGTTGACCATGCCCGTGGCCTGCATAAAGGCATAGGTGATGGTGGGGCCGCAGAACTTAAACCCCTGCGACTTCAACGCCTTGGACATCGCTTGCGAGACGGGGGTTTGCGCGGGGATCTCGGCGGCAGAGGTCAGACGGTTGTCGCGCCTTGGCCCGTTCAGAGCCCACAGGAAATTTGAAAACCCGGTTTCGGCCTCGATCCGCAGATAGGCGCGCGCGCCGGCAAGCGTGGCCTCGATCTTACCGCGATGGCGGATGATGCCGGGATTATTCAGCAGGTGCTGCACCTCTGCCTCGCCCCAATCGGCGATGATTTCGGGGGCAAATCCGGCGAAAGCCGTTCGAAACGTCTCGCGCCGTTTTAGAATGGTGAACCAGCTTAGACCGGCCTGAAAACCTTCCAGCATCAAACATTCGAACAGCGCGCGCGAGTCGCGCACAGGCCGCCCCCATTCGGTGTCGTGATAGGCCACATAAAGCGGATCACTGCCGCACCACGGGCAAGGCTGATCGGTCATTGCGCCGCCTTTATCGTTAGAATGATGCTAAAATCGCAAAGCTTAAGCCCGCTTTTACCCTAAGCTGTCAAACATGTCGAATATTGAGGACCAAAACGCATTCAGGAAGGCCGCGGCGATGTTCATGGATCGTAAGAAACCCCGCATTGCCTATGGCGGCGGCAATCATAGCCCCTTGGGGGTGGCGATTTCTGTTGGCGACCGTGAGACTTTGTCGATGGTGCAAGAGGCAATTTCCGCCAAGCGCCTGCGGCTTGCCTATCAACCTGTGATGCTGGCAACCGACCCCTCACGCGTGGCTTTTTACGAAGGTTTGATCCGGGTGCTGGATCAGACGGGGCGGGTGATTCCGGCCAAGGATTTTATGGCCACGGTGGAAACCCGCGATCTGGGGCGGCAAATCGACTGCGCGGCGCTAGAGCTGGCACTGGCAACCTTGGCGCGGAGGCCAGAGCTGCGGCTTTCAGTGAATATGTCGGCTCGCTCGATCGGTTATGCGCCTTGGGTGCAGATCTTGCGGCGCGGGCTGTCGGTTGCGCCGAACATTGGCGCGCGGTTGATCCTTGAGATCAGCGAAAGTTCTGCAACGCTTTTGCCTGAAATTGTTGGTCAATTTATGGACCAACTTCAGGGCGCGGGTGTGGCCTTTGCCTTGGATGATTTTGGCTCGGGGCATCTGGCGATCCGCTATTTTCGGGACTACGCCTTTGATATTCTGAAAATGGATGCGCAGTTTGTGCGCGGCGTCGATAAAGACCGTCATAGCTACGCTCTGGCCCGTGCCCTGCTGTCGATTGGCAAAAGCTTTGATATGGTGACGGTTGCAAATGCGGTTGAAACGCAGGCCGAAGCTCAGATTTTACAGGCGCTAGGGGTAGACTGCTTGCAAGGCTATCTGTTCGGCGCGCCCAGCTTGCAACCAGCCTTCGAGCTGACCTCTGCACAGAAACCGGCCTGACGCCGGCTAAAACCTATGCGCAAGAAACTTGCTTTTCATTTATGCACTGCCTAGTCATGCTGCATGGCAGCGAGGGGTGACCCCGCACAGATTTCTTTTGGGAGAGGGCACAGAGCATGACCAATGTGGTAATCGTTTCAGCAGCACGGACGGCTGTTGGCAGCTTTAACGGCGCTTTTGCGACGACGCCGGCGCATGAACTTGGTGCGGCGGTGATCGAAGAGGTCGTGGCGCGTGCCGGCATCGACAAGGCCGAAGTGTCAGAGACCATTCTGGGGCAGGTGCTAACCGCAGGCCAAGGCCAGAACCCAGCCCGTCAGGCGCATATCCGCGCCGGTCTTGCGAAAGAGGCAAGCGCGTGGTCGCTCAATCAGGTTTGCGGTTCGGGTCTGCGGGCGGTGGCGCTTGGCGCGATGCATGTGCAGCTGGGCGATGCCGCGATCGTCATGGCGGGCGGGCAGGAAAGCATGAGCCTTTCGCCGCATGTCGCGCATCTGCGCGCTGGGCAAAAGATGGGCGATATGGCCTTTATCGACAGCATGATCCGCGACGGTTTGTGGGATGCCTTCAACGGCTATCACATGGGTCAAACCGCTGAAAACGTTGCAAATCAGTGGGAAATCAGCCGCGAGATGCAAGACGCTTTCGCGCTGGCCAGCCAGCACAAGGCCGAAGCCGCGCAGAAAGCCGGCAAGTTCAAGGAAGAGATCATCGCCTTTACCATCAAAACCCGTAAGGGCGATATCGTGGTCGATGCTGACGAATACATCCGCCACGGCGCCACATTGGAATCGATGCAAAAGCTGCGCCCTGCCTTTGCCAAGGACGGTTCTGTCACGGCGGCGAATGCCTCGGGTTTGAACGATGGCGCGGCGGGGGTTCTGCTGATGAGCGAGGCCGATGCGGCCAAGCGCGGGCTGAAGCCTTTGGCGCGGATTGCATCCTATGCGACTGCCGGTTTGGACCCTGCAATCATGGGCGTCGGCCCGATCTATGCCAGCCGCAAAGCGCTGGATAAGGCCGGCTGGAAGGCTGCCGATCTGGACCTGATCGAGGCGAACGAAGCCTTTGCTGCCCAAGCCTGTGCGGTGAACAAAGACATGGGCTGGGATACCAGCAAGGTCAACGTCAACGGCGGCGCGATTGCGATTGGCCACCCGATCGGGGCCTCGGGCGCGCGGATCTTGAACACGCTTTTGTTCGAGATGAAGCGCTCGGGTGCGAAAAAAGGTCTGGCGACGCTCTGCATCGGTGGTGGCATGGGCGTGGCGATGTGTCTTGAAGGCCTGTAGGGCGCTAGGCAATTTTGATAAATAACAGCACAAGCGGGCGCAACAATCTTGCGTCCGCTTGTGTCTTTTAGTAACAACAGAACAAATACATAACCTTGGAGGAGGGACGCATGTCAAAGGTCGCATTGGTTACGGGGGGGACGCGGGGCATTGGGGCCGCCGTTTCAGTGGCACTTAAGGCCGCAGGCTATACGGTTGCGGCAAACTACGCTGGCAATGATGCGGCAGCCGCAGCCTTTACCGAGGCGACGGGCATTGCGGCCTATAAATGGTCGGTGGCCGATTATGACGCCTGCAAAGCTGGCATCGCGCAGGTCGAGGCGGATCTGGGTCCGGTTGCGGTTTTGGTTAATAACGCCGGCATCACCCGCGATGCGATGTTCCACAAGATGACGCCGCAGCAGTGGAAAGAGGTGATGGATACCAACCTCACCGGTCTGTTCAACATGACCCACCCGCTGTGGAGCGGCATGCGCGACCGCAAATTTGGCCGCGTGATCAACATCTCGTCGATCAACGGCCAAAAGGGCCAAGCGGGTCAGGCGAATTACTCTGCCGCCAAAGCTGGCGATCTGGGCTTTACCAAGGCGCTGGCCGCCGAGGGTGCGCGCGCAGGCATCACCGTGAACGCGATTTGCCCCGGTTATATCGGCACCGAAATGGTGCGGGCGATTGATGAAAAAGTGCTGAACGAGCGCATCATTCCGCAGATTCCCGTTGGCCGTCTGGGCGAACCCGAAGAAATCGCGCGCTGCGTGGTGTTCTTGGCCGCCGATGACGCAGGCTTTATCACCGGCTCGACTTTGTCGGCGAATGGTGGTCAGTTCGTCGTCTAAACCCCTTTGGGCTATCAAGCGCCAAAATTGGGAAAAAGGCTCGCCACTTGGCGGGCCTTTTGATGTAGGGAGACCGCGATGAGCCGCAATCGGGCGACAATGATTGGATTTTCGGCCGTGCTGATGTGGTCGTTCTTGGCGCTGTTCACCATCGGTTCGGCCCCGGTGCCGCCGTTTTTGCTGAACGCGCTGTGTTTCGCGATTGGCGGCGGCATTGGCCTGATCTGGACGGCGCGGCGCGGGTTTGGCGTGCTGCGCGGCGTGTCTTGGCGGGTCTATGCCTTTGGATCGCTTGCTTTATTTGGCTATCACGCGCTGTATTTCACCGCCTTTCGGTTGGCGCCTTCGGCCGAAACCGGGCTGATCGCTTATCTTTGGCCTTTGTTTATTGTGCTGCTGTCGGGCCTTTTGCCGGGCGAGCGGTTGGGCCTGCTGCATGTGCTGGGGGCGCTGATGGCCTTTGCGGGGGCGGCGCTGATCGTGTTGCAGCGCAGCCCATCGGGCGGGGCCTCGGCTGCGGGATTGGGGCTGGCGTTTTTATGCGCGCTGGCTTGGGCTGGCTATTCGGTGGGGTCCAAGCGGCTGGGGGCGGTGCCAACCGAATCGGTGACGGTGTTCTGTCTGGTGACGGCGCTGTTGTCTTTGGGCGTGCATCTGGCGATTGAGCCGACGCTTTTGCCTATGGGCGCCTTTGGCTGGTTCAGCGTTTTGGCGCTGGGTCTGGGGCCGGTGGGGCTTGCGTTTTTCACTTGGGATATCGGCATGAAACGAGGCGACATCCAATTGCTTGGTGTCGCCTCTTATGCTGCGCCACTGCTGTCGACGCTGGCCTTGGTGGCCGCTGGGATCGCGGAGCCCTCTGTTGCGATCTTGGCCGCGGCAGTGCTTATCACCGCAGGCGCAGCGCTGGCAGCTTGGGCCAGCGCAAAGGCGGCTAGCTGCTAAGGCGGCCGATTTCCTCTTTCAGCTTCATTTTCTGTTTTTTCAATTCGGCGATGCGCAGGCCATCAATGCCGGGGGAACGCTGGGCGCGGTCAACCGTCTCTGACAGGCTGTCATGCTTTTTCTTAAGTTCGGCGATATGGGAAGTGACGGTCATGCAAGTCCTCCTGTTGATCTATCCGAGATCTTCAGTGCACCACAAAAAATCGCAGCTGTCATCAAATCTTCACAGAGCGGCGCGCCTGTGTTGCTAAAATTAGCGGAATTCCTCTGACAGGCTGGCGCCGTTGCGCAAAATCTCGCCGGCGCGGGGGGTATAGCTTTCGCGGTCGCCGTCATGGGCCGGGCCTTGGTGGATCACAAAGGGCGCAAGCAGGCGAAAGGCCCCGCGGCCGGTTTTGCGCGCGCGCAACAGGATTCGCAGCGCAGGCCGCCCCTCGCGCGGGGTGAGCGGCAGCACAGCGGTCGAGCCCATCTTTTGCCCCATGGCGGCCAGCACTTCGGGCAGACCGTCGGCACCACAGATCAGCGTCAGCCAGCCCAAGGGCGCAAGCCTGCGGGTGGCGGCCTGCACCCAATCGGCCAGCGGCGTGTCGGCGATTTGCAGCGCGGTGGCGCGGCCAATGTCGGGGCTGCGGGTGCCATGCGCCGGATAATAGGGCGGGTTGGCGATGACATGGTCGAAATCCACCCGCAACGCGCGCGGCATATCCAGCAGATTGCCCTGATGCACCTCGAAGCCGATGCCGTTTTCCACGCCGTTGCGGCGGGCAAGCGCTGCATAGGGTTCTTGCACCTCTAGCCCAGACAGCCGCAGCCCCGGCACCCGCGCGCCCAGACACAGCGCTGCGGCCCCGACGCCACAGCCAAGGTCTAATACGGATTGGCCGGCAGTGGCAGGGCAGGCTGCCGCCAGTAACACAGGGTCGGTGGCTGCGCGATAGCCACGCCGCGGCTGCCAAAGATGCAGCTTGCCGCAAAGAAAGGCGTCATGCGTCAGATCGTCCATCGTCTGCCCGTTACTGTCCATCCGGAATATCGTTATCTTTCAACACCGACCGCGCACGAAAGTGGTCACGATCGGCGACCATCAGGCGGCGCGGGAACAATCCGATCCCGCCTTCAAGCGCGCTCATGTGGACGTCCATCAGAAAGCTGTCTATACCTTCGCCATCAAGCAGGGCTTGGGCAAAGGCGATCACGGTGGGGTCGGTTGTGCTGATCAAAAGCTTCATGCAAAAGGTGTATGCGCGACATGGGCCCCGTGTCGATAGACTTGAAGACAGTGGGACTGGAATGAACCTAGAGGCTGCACAAAAACCGCACGACCGATTGGCCGAGGCTTTGGCCGAGGATATGACGGCGGTCAACATTATGATCCGCGAGCGTATGGCCAGCAAACACGCGCCGCGCATTCCAGAAGTGACCGCGCATCTGGTCGAGGCGGGCGGCAAGCGTCTGCGTCCGATGCTGGTTTTGGCGGCGGCGCGGCTGCTCGGCTATGCGGGCCCCCATCATGTGCATCTGGCCGCGACGGTTGAGTTTATTCACACCGCCACCCTGCTGCATGATGATGTCGTTGATGAAAGCGCGCGCAGACGGGGCCGGCCGACGGCAAATTTGCTTTGGGATAATAAATCTTCGGTCTTGGTGGGCGACTATCTGTTTGCACGCGCGTTTCAGCTGATGGTCGAACCCGCCAATCTGCGGGTCTTGGATATTCTGGCCAATGCCTCGGCCACCATTGCCGAGGGAGAAGTGTTGCAGCTGACCGCAGCGCAAGATCTGGGCACCACGGAAGAGATCTATCTGCAAGTGGTGCGCGGCAAGACCGCGGCGCTGTTTTCCGCCGCCACCGAGGCAGGGGCCGAGATTGCAGGCGGCACGCCCGCGCAGGTGCAAGCCTTGTTTGATTATGGCGATGCTTTGGGGATTGCCTTTCAGATCGTGGACGATCTGCTGGATTACGGCGGATCGGCTGCGGCGATTGGCAAGAACACCGGCGATGATTTCCGCGAACGCAAGCTGACGCTGCCGCTGATCAAGGCTGTGGCCCAGGCCGATGCGGCCGAGCGCGCCTTTTGGGTGCGGGTGATCGAAAAGGGCCAGCAGGCCGAGGGCGATCTAGAGCAAGCCATGGCGATCATGGCGCGGCACGGCGCGATGGAGGCGGCGCGCAAGGATGCGCTGGCTTGGGCGGGGCGCGCGCAAGCTGCCTTGCAGGCGCTGCCGCAGCATCCTTTGCGCGATATGTTGGACGATCTGGCGGCCTATGTGGTGGCGCGGATCAGCTGATCCAGCTTTGGGCTGCGGCATCGCCGGGGAACACCTCGCCTGCCGCTGTCCACCACTGCGGATGGGCGGCGCGGATCTGGCTTGCGGCCTGTTCGGCTTTGGCTTGGGTTGCAAACAGCGCAAAGCATGTGGCGCCAGAGCCTGACATCCGCGCAATCAGCGCGCCGGATTGCCGCGCCAAAACCGCGATGACGTCCGAGATCACCGGCGCGATGGCGCGGGCGGGCGGTTCCAGATCATTGCGCTGACCCTGCAACCACTCGGCCAAAGCGGCGGCGTTCGGCCATGTTGGCAGGCTGTCAGGCATGGCGGCATTGGTTTTCGATTGTAGCGCCTTGAACACCTGCGGCGTTGGCACCTCGACCCGCGGATTGACCAGCGTGATCCAAGCGCGCGGTAGATCGACCATGGTCAGATCATTGCCAATCCCGCGCATACGGGCGGGTTGCGAGAACAGACACACCGGCACATCGGCCCCAAGTGCCAGCACGGCGGCGCGGTCAAGGCTGGCAAAGACCGCTTCGGTATGGTCGGGGTCGTCTTCGATCTGCAACAGCCGCAGCATTGCCCGAATCGCCGCCGCCGCATCCGCCGAACCGCCGCCAATGCCCGAGGCCGGTGGCAGGTGTTTGTCCAAGGTAAAGGCGACTTCGCGGCTTTGGGTGAACATCCGCGCCGCGCGCAGCACCAGATTGTCGAAATCAGCCGGAATCTCGCGGCCAAATGGGCCTTCCAAAGTCAGCGAAAACACCCCCGATCGGGTGGCAGTCAGCTTGTCGGTGATCGAGGTAAAGACCGTCAGGCTATCCAGCAAATGATAGCCATCCTCACGCTGGCCGGTGATGTGCAGCGTGAGGTTGATCTTGGCAAAGGCTTGCTCAGTTACCGTTCTGAACATCGGCAGGATCTATCAAAGCGTTGCCTTCAGCGGCAAGCACAGCTTCAAGGCCAAGCTCCAGCTTTTGGCGAATGCGAATGGCGTCTTTTTCTTCGGGGTCAAACGAGAGCGCGCGGTGCCACTGATATTGCGCCTCGCGCTTGCGGCCCACTGCCCAATAGACATCGCCCAGATGGTCGGTGACGGTGGCATCCACCGCCATTAGCAGCGAGGCCTGCTCCATCGGCGCCAGCGCCTCTTGATAGCGCCCTAGGCGGAAATAGGCCCAAGCCAGACTGTCAAGAATCGCGCCATTGTCAGGCCGTGCCGCAACAGCGCGCTGGATCATGCCAAGCGCCTCGTCTAGGTTTTGGCCACGATCAACAAGGCTATAGCCCAGATAATTCAGCACCTGCGGTTCGTTCGGATTCATCGCCAAGGCTTGGCGCAGATCTGTGTCGGCATTGGCAAAATCGCCGCTGCGCTCGAGACAGACACCGCGGCTGTAAAACAGCGGCCAGTTTTCTGGCGGTGGCGGGTTGGGCAGCATAGCGATAGCAGCATCATAGGCCAGCTTGGCTTCGGTAAAGTTCTGCACCCGACGCAGCCCATCCGCCAAGGCGATTTGCACGCTAATCTGCCCACCATGGCTGCGGGCCAATGCGTGCAAAATCTTCAGCGACTCTTCACTGCGCCCTGCGGCATAGGTGGCATTGGCGCGACCAATCTCGGCGATGTAAAACGCCGGATCACTGGGCTGGATGGTGGCATAGGCCGCCACAGCCAGATCAAATTGCTGCTGTTGTTCTAGCAGGTTTGCGGTCAGCAAGATCGCTTCGGTGTTGTCGGGGCGCAGGTAAGCGGCAGCGCGGCTGTGCAGCATTGTATAGGGGGGCACGGCCTCGTTATTCACAGCGGTGGCGATGGTGTAAAACACCTCGGCGATGCCGTCTGTGGCATTGCGCGCCACGGTAAAGGGCAGTGGCTCGCCTGCCACCAGACGGCGGCGCATATCGTCGATTTCCAGATCGCGACCCGGAATAAAGCTGCGGTCGATAAAGGCGATGGCATCGGCATTGCGCTCAAGCTGGCTTAGCACCTCGATCTGGGCCACCGCGCCACGGCGATTGACTGCCAAAGTGCCCGCCGCGCGGCCCGACAGGATGTTATCAGCGCCCTCGTAATCGCCCGCAGAGGCAAGCGCCAAGGCTTTGTGATAAAGGCCAAAGGCCTCTAGCCCTTTGGTTTTGGACAATGTGTCGAAATCGGCCAGCGCATCGGACATGCGGCCAAGGCCCAGCTTGGCCCAAGCCTTTGCCAAAGTATCCAGCACCGCACCGGCAGAGCTGCCATTGCTGCCCAGCGTCAAAATCGCCTCGAAATCGCCGGCCTTGGCATTTTGTGCCAATGTCACCACCACGGCGGTTTGGCTGTTCGAGCCGGTCTTAAGCAGCTCTTGTGCATAGCTTGCGGCCCTTGGCATATCGCCAACGCCGACATTTGACAGCACAAGGTCTTCGAGCAGCGCCGGATTGCTTGGATCGCCCCCCAAAGCGCGGGTCGCCCAATCGACCGAAGCCGCATAGTCAGAGCTGGTGCTGGCCACCCAAGCCGCCAGATAAGCACCATAGGCACTTTCTGCGCGGGCAGCCAAAGGCGAGAGACACAGCGTCAGGGCCGTAGCAAGCAAAAGATGTTTGCGGGTCATAGGGCGGAAGATCATCCGTGACGGCTCCTGTAAGTCATTGGTGTTCAAGCTAATGGCGCAACGCCCAAGAAGCAATGCGGGCCGCAGGGTTTCCCCTACGGCCCGCTGATCTTTGCGCATCTGACCCCAGATGTCAGATCACATGTTCGGGTAGTTCGGGCCATCGCCGCCCATCGGCGTCGTCCAGGTGATGTTCTGCGAGGGGTCTTTGATGTCGCAGGTTTTGCAATGCACGCAGTTTTGAAAGTTGATCTGAAAGCGCGGCTCTTTGCCGACCTCTGCGATCACCTCGTAGACGCCTGCCGGGCAATAACGCTGCGCAGGCTCGTCATAAAGCGGCAGGTTGACCGAAATCGGCACCGAGGCGTCGCGCAGTTTCAGATGCGCTGGCTGGTTTTCGTCGTGATTGGTGGCCGAGAAGGCCACGTTGGTCAGCCGGTCAAACGACAGCACGCCATCGGGTTTTGGATAGTCGATCGGCGCATAGTCTTTTGCCAAGCCGGTTGAGTCCGCATCATTCTTGCCGTGTTTCAGCGTGCCCAGAATGGTCATGCCAAAGGTATTGGCCCACATATCGGCCCCCCCAAGCGTCAGCGAGGCCAAAAGCCCGAACTTCGACCAAAGCGGTTTGACGTTGCGCACTTTTTTCAGATCGGACGCAATTGGCCCGCTGCGCACGCTTTGCTCATAAGCGGCCAGCTCGTCGCCTTGGCGTCCGGCGCTGATCGCTTGATAGGCCGCCTCTGCTGCGTCAATGCCCGAAAGCATGGCGTTATGATTGCCCTTGATGCGCGGCACATTGACCAGACCGGCCGAACAGCCCAGCAAAGCCACGCCGGGGGCGACCATCTTGGGGATCGACTGCCAGCCGCCTTCGGAGATCGCGCGCGCGCCGTAAGCCACGCGTTTGCCACCCTTCAAAAGCTCGGCCACCATTGGGTGATGCTTGAAACGCTGGAATTCCATATAGGGATAGAGATGCGGGTTCTTGTAGTTCAGATGCACCACAAAGCCGACATAGACCTGATTGTTCTCAAGATGATAGATGAACGACCCGCCGCCAGCATTGCTGCCCAAAGGCCAGCCCATGGTATGGGTGACGGTGCCAAGTTTGTGCTTTGCGGGGTCGATCTGCCAGATTTCCTTCATGCCAAGGCCGTATTTTTGCGGCTCGTGGCCCTGCGACAGGTCGTATTTTGCGATCACCTCTTTGGCCAAGCTGCCGCGCACGCCTTCGGACAGAAAGACGTATTTGCCCAGCAGCGCCATGCCGGGTTCATAGTTCGGGCCGGGGGTGCCATCGGGGTTTTTGCCAAATTCGCCCGCCACCACACCGCGCACTTCGCCGTTCTCGCCGTAGACCAGCTCTGAACACGACATGCCGGGGAAAATCTCGACGCCCAGCTCTTCGGCTTGGCCTGCCATCCAGCGGCAGACATTGGCCATCGAGACGATGTAATTGCCGTGGTTGTTCATCAGTGGCGGCATCGGTGCGTTCGGGATGCGGATTTGCCCGGCTGGCCCCAGAATATAGAAATTATCCGAGGTGACAGGCGTGTTCAGCGGCGCTCCCCGCTTTTGCCAATCGGGGATCAGTTTGCTCAGGCCCACAGGGTCAAGCACCGCGCCCGAGAGGATATGCGCGCCGACCTCGGAGCCCTTTTCCAGCACCACGACCGAAAGCGCGCTGTCGAGCTGTTTCAGCCGGATCGCCGCTGACAGGCCAGCAGGCCCCGCGCCCACGATCACAACGTCATATTCCATCTGCTCGCGCACGATATCCTGTGGCATTTTCTTTCTCCCAGCCGCGAAATTTGCCCCGTGTCATTGCCTGATAGCGGGGGTTTGGTCAACCGTGACGCAACATCCAAAACCTCAATTGCAGAGATTGCGCAATATTCTAACCTTGTTCCGACGGGCCTTCGCCTATTCCCGCCATTCCCCCTTGCATTCGTGGCGGCGGTCGGGTCAGGTGGGCTTATAGAAAAGGTCATGGCCCATCAAAGGGCCGTGACCTTGTTATTTCGTGTGAAGAGACAAATGGAAAAAATTCCGATGACCCGCGCCGGCTTTGACAAGCTGGATGAAGAGTTGAAAATACTGAAGTCGGTCGAACGGCCGGCGATCATTCGTGCCATCTCAGAGGCGCGCGAACACGGCGATCTGTCGGAAAATGCCGAATACCATTCCGCCCGCGAAAAGCAGAGCTTTATCGAAGGCCGCATCAAAGAGCTGGAGGCCGTGATTTCGCTGGCCGAGGTGATTGATGTCGCGAAGCTGTCGGGCACGATCAAGTTTGGTGCGACGGTCAAGCTGATCGACGAAGACACCGAAGAAGAAAAAACCTATCAGATCGTCGGCGAATCCGAGGCTGATATCGAGCGTAATTTGCTCAATATCCGCTCGCCCTTGGCCCGCGCGCTGATCGGCAAAGATGAAGGCGATTCGGTTGAGGTTGTCACCCCGGGTGGCAAACGTAGCTATGAAATCGTAACGATCCGCTATTCCTAAGCCCTAGGCAGTGCATATGAGCGACGAAGACCCCCTGCGGCAGGACCAGATCGGATCTGCCCCCCAGAGCGCTAAATCTATGCAGGCGACCGAGCTGGTCGCGGCTGGCTTGGCAGTTGTTTGGGTGGGCGCGGTTGCAGCCTATGTGTTTACCGGACCAAAGGATGCCACTGCGCTGGGCTTGGTGCTGACGCTTTTGGTGGTGTTCTTGCCGCTGGCGCTGATCTGGGCGGCGATCACCACGCTGCGCTCGGTTCAGGTGTTGCGCAATGAATCGGCACGCTTGCAGGCCACTGTCGAGGCGATGCGCGCGGCCTATGTCTTGGGTTTGCAAGGCCAAGGCATGCAGCCTTCGGTCGAACGCAAGCTGGATGCGCTGGCCAAGCAGACCGAAACCGCGCTGGCCAGCTTTAGCAGCCGCAGGGATGCGGGGCTGACGCTGCCTTCGGCCAACCGCCGTGCGGTGCAATTGCCGCCCGAAGTGCAGGCCGATGTCGAACAGCCTGCCTTGGCCCTGGGCACGCCAGCCGATGCCTTGCAGCCGCGGCTTGGGGTGGCGGATTTCACCCGCGCGCTACAATTCCCCGAAAGCCCCGATGACAAAGAGGGCTTTCGTGCCCTGCGTCTGGCGCTGGAAGACCGCAATGTCGCCAAGCTGATCCGTGCCTCGCAAGATGTGCTGACGCTGCTGAGCCAAGAGGGCATCTATATGGATGACCTGAAGCCCGATCGCTCGCGCCCCGAATTGTGGCGCAAATTTGCCGCAGGCGAGCGCGGCCGCGCGATTGCGGGCTTGGGCGGCGTGCGCGATCGGTCGTCCTTGGCGCTGACAGCGGGGCGGATGCGCGAAGATCCGGTGTTTCGCGATGCGGCGCACCACTTTTTGCGCACCTTTGATCGTTGCTTCGCTGAATTCGAGTCTTTGGCCAGCGATGCCGAATTGGCCGATCTGGCCGACACCCGCACCGCCCGCGCCTTCATGCTGTTTGGGCGGGTGACTGGCACCTTTGACTAAAGCGTTTTGACCATAGTGGTCGAGGATTGAAAGCCGAAGGCATAGCGCAAGACGCCGATGTCTTCGGTCTTTTCCGCCACATAGCCGCAGCGGGCGTAAAGCTGTTTTGCGCGAAAATTATCGTCGATGACATCCAGACGGATCGCCTGATAGCCGCGCAGGCGGGCTTCGGTTTCCAGCGCGGCGATCAGGGCTGTGCCCACGCCCTTGCCCCGCTGGGCTTGCGCCACGCAAATGCCATCAATCAAAAACCGCAGATTATCGGTGTCACTTTGCAGCCTCCACAGCAGTGGCAAGCGCCACGCTGCCCCCAGCACGCCATAGACGGCAAGAATATCGGCCACCTCGCCGCCTGCAAAGCTGCCCTCTGGCGATTTAAAGCCTGCAATGCCCAGCAAATCGCCCTGCGCATCCAAAGCATAAAGGCAATGATCGGCGCGCAGCACGCGGTCCAAAAACCGCAAGGCTTTGGCGTCAGGGCCCATCACACTGCCCAATTTGCCGCCAAAGGCCTGCCAATAAAGCCCGATCGCCTTGGGGCGCAGCGCGGCTGGCAGGGTTTTGTGCAGCGTGATCACAGCGCGGCTTCCAGCAGGGCCGCATGGCCCGCGCCAAGGATCCAGCCTTCTTCGCGGGCCGGGGCGGGGGCGTCGAACAGCGGCCCGAGTTTGCCTTGCTGGCTCAGCGCAAACAACGCCTGCGACAACAACCGCACTTGGGCTTCATCTTTGATCGGGGCGGGGTCTGCGGCCACAGCGCGGGCCAGCAATGACGGGTAAACCTCGGCCAAGGTGATCTGGCCTGTGGGGTCAAACGGCCAAACCGCCGCCTTATTGGCAAGCCTGTGCAGCATCGTCTGCCCCATCAGCCCCTGCGAGCCTGCCGCGCCGGTGGTGTAAAGCTTCCACACCACCTGCGCGCGCGGGATCAGGGTTTCGACAAGGCGACGCTCGGACAGGCCAAGCGCCGCGTAATCGCCCCGTTTGGTCGCCGGCAGATCGGCCAGATCAAGGCTGGCAGGCCGCCCCCAAAACAGCGGCTGGCCCAGTGCCGCGTTCATCTCGGCTGCAACCTGAAAGCGGTTGTTTTGGTTTTGAGCCGTGTCGGTGATGCGGGCGGCCAGATGCGCCCAGACGGCGGCGGCCAAGGGCTTGCCCGTCAGCATCTGGGCAAAGCCCTGCGGGTAGCCAAAGGGAAAATCGCAGCCGATCAACAGCCGCGCGCCTGCGGCCTTGGCATCGGCAATCGCGCCTGCGATGGCGGCTTCTGCTGTGGCGCGGCTGCGGTAATAGCGGGTCTGGCTGCCCTGCGCGCTGGTCTCGCCCAGCCAGATCGCATCGGCAGAGGGTCGCGCCGGTGACAGCGCCCCCGAGGCGGACCAATCAGCAATCAGGACACGGTCAAAGCGCGGCAAGGCCTACCTCTGCCAGAATGAAATCGGCGATTTCGGCGGTGTTGTTCAGATCCAGCAGCGGCACCGGCAGATCCAGCGCCAGATCCGAGGCCACCGCCCGCACCAAAGGATCGTTGGGTTGGATCAGATCATGGCCTGCTTCGCGGCGAAACACCTCGATCTTGGCATGGGCATCGCGCTTATACCCCTCGACCAAGATCAGATCGACGGGGGCCATGCGGGCCAAAATTGCGTTCAGATCCGGCTCGGGTCCGCGATGTTCATGCATCAAGGCAAAGCGATGCGCCGAGGCCAGCACGACCTCGCGCGCGCCTGCGGCCCGATGCCGAAAGCTGTCCTTCCCGGGCTGGTCCAGATCGACGTCGTGATGCACATGTTTCACGGTCGAGACGCTGTGCCCGCGTGCGGTGATCTCGGCCACCAAACGCTCCATCAGGCTGGTTTTACCGGCGTTTTTCCAGCCGATGACCCCGTAAATTCTCATGATGCGGCTTTCAGGCGGGCCTCGGCTGCGGCGAGGTCTTCGGGGGTGTTGATATTGGCAAAGGCGCGGGCATCGGCGAAAGCCGCGCGCGTGCAGTGCTGGGCTTGGGCGAAACTTAGCACACGCGGGTTTTCACCCGAGGCCAGAAAGGCCGCAAGCGCGGGCGCAAGGCTGGTGGGCCAGAGGCTACAGGTGGGGTGATCTTTACCGCTTTGGGCAATCGCCAGACCCGTGGGCGAGGCTTCGGCCGCAAGGCAAAGCTGCGGTGTCAGATCGCCGGGAAAGAACGGCGTATCCACGGCCACCGCGACCACGGCGGTCGCCCCTTGGGCTGCGGCCCAGTTCAGCGCGGCCAAAATACCGGCAAGCGGGCCCAAGGGGGCGGCATCGGCCAGCACCGGCAGGCCAAAGCCAAAGCGCGCCGGATCGCCATTGGCCGAGATTGCCAGCCGTTCGACCTGAGGTTCCAGCCGCGCGATGCAGCGCGCGATCAGGCTTTCGCCGCCCAGCATCAGCCCGGCCTTATCGACCCCGCCCATGCGCCGCGCGCCGCCGCCGGCAAGAATGACGCCAAAAATCCGCAAGATGCCCTCTTCATTTTACACCGTCAAAGGCCTAAGCCCTTCTGCATCCGGCGTAAAGCAGCGAGGTTCGGGATTGGGCAGGCAAGGCTTTTGGCGCGGCGTGGTCGATGCACTGCCCTTTGTGGTGGTGATCGTGCCTTTTGCGACGCTGTTTGGGCTGTTGGCCTCGGAGGCGGGCTTGCATCTTTATGAAATCATTCTGTTTTCGGTAGTGGTCTTTGCTGGGGCCTCGCAGTTTGCCGCGCTGGCTTTGCTGAAAGAGCATGCGCCAGTGCTGATTATTCTGGTCACGGCCTTGGCGGTTAATCTGCGGATGCTGATGTATTCGGTCGCCCTTGCGCCACATCTGGGGGCGGCGCGGGCGCGCACACGGGCGTTTGTTGCCTATTTTCTGGTGGATCAAAGCTTTGCCTTGGCGATGCAAGATTACGAAAAACGTCCCGATCAAAGTCTGGCGGAAAAGCTGGGCTATTTCTTTGGCGCAGTGACCCCGATTGTGCCGGTCTGGACGATCTCGACGATTGCGGGGGCCTTGGTGGGGCGGTCGATCTCTGCGGGCTATGCCTTGGATTTTGCGGTGCCGATCACCTTTTTGGCGATGACGGCGCCCATGCTGCGGACCCGCGCGCATTGGGTCGCGGCTGCGGTTTCGGTGGGATTGGTGCTGGGCTTGCGCGCTATGCCCTATGGCACGGGGCTTTTGGTTGCGGCGGCGGCAGGGATGATTGCGGGGGCGGCGATGGAAACCTGGGCAGCGCGGGGCAAGCATGATTGATCGGGCCGATTTTTGGGTGGTCGTGGTGGGGCTGGGGATTGGCACCTATCTGCTGCGGTTTTCGTTCTTGGGGTTTTTGGGCAATCGGGTGCTGCCATGGTGGCTGGTGCGCGGGCTGCGCTATACCGCGGTGGCGGTGTTGCCGGCCTTGGTCGCACCTGCGGTGCTCTGGCCCGAGGCGATGGGCGGCCAGACCGACCCCGCGCGGCTGCTGGCGGCAGCGGCCACGGTTTTGGTTGGCGCCTATACGCGGCAGATGATGGCCGCGATAGCCGCAGGGGCTGCGGTTTTAGCGGCGCTGCACTATCTGGCTTAGAGGCTAGAAGGCTGGGTTGTTGGGATCGGTTAAGATCACGCCATGGCTATGGTCGGCGGTGGCCTCTGTGATTATCCTTTTGCGCACCCCTGGCAGGGCGTCAAAGTCTTTCGACAGCTTTTTGGGAAACCAGGTAGACGAAATCGCGTCAAAGCCTGGCACGCTGCGCAAAATAGCCGAGATCGACTCTGCGCAATGTGCCTTATCCACCGCGCCATTAGCCTCGACTTTTTGCTTAATAAGCTCGGCAACCGCGGGACTGACGGTGACGGTCTGTTCAATCACATAGAAGTTTTCGCGCGCAGAGTCGCGGGCGTGATAATCGATATAAAACGCCACCATCTTGGGGGTCATGCCATAATGGACATCGTTGCGTTCGGGCACGCGCGGATGGCTAAAGCTGCCGGCAGGATCGAATTGCACCTGTTCGGAGGCGTTGATCAGCAAGCTGGAATGCGCGCCTGACCCTGTCTTCCCGTTGATCGAGGTGAACAGGGTGATCGTGCGTGGTGGCGGTGCAAAGTAATGCGCATCTGGCGCCGCCATCGCAGCATCGCTGGCATATTCTTTACCCGCCGTTCCGCAAGCTGTCAGAAAAAGACAGACCAGAAGTGCAAAACTCTTTACCAACATCAGATGCCTCCGGCCACGCGGGGTTTAGGCGTTTGCAAGCGCCATGAAAACCAGAACGCCAATCGAAATGATCGCGCCCCAAGTGGTCATGCGGATAAACCCGTCAAAGGTTTTCTCGTGGTTGCGGGTGTCCATGCTGCCTTGTTTGTGCTCGGCCATGATTTTGTCCTTTCGAAGTGCTTTGCACAGGCCATACCCGATTCATTTGGCCAAGTCACGAGGCGGCTTTGCTTGGATTTGCACTTTTTGGTCAGCTGTGCGGCGCGGGGCAGGCCTGCCAAGCCCAAGCACCCTCGGGCGTCAGGCTGCGACGCACGCGGCCTTGGTGCAGCAGATAATTCAGGTGGGCAATGGCTTCGACCAAGGCCATGCCAAAGGCCTCGCCGGTGATCTCGCGTTTGAACAGCGGCACAAAGCAGTCGGCGGCCACGCGTGGTTCGGCAAGGTGGTCATAAAGCCGCTCTAGCGCCGAGATGTGATTTTCCGCCATTTGCACCAGCCGAAACGGCAGGCCGGTGAAGGGCAGCTTGTGGCCGGGCAGCACCAGATGTTCGGGCTGCGCCAGGGGCTGAAACCCTGCGGTCGAGGCCAGCCAGTCGGCCAAGGGATCGGCTTCGGGTTCGCTGGCATAGACCCCGATATTGGCCGAGATTGCGGGCAAAAGCTGATCGCCGCCAAGGATAAGATCGTCGTCAAGGCTCCACAGCGTGGCGTGATCTGGGGCGTGGCCGTGGCCAATGCGCACACGCCAGCGACGGCCTGCGGCATGGATCACATCGCCTTCGTCGATACGGGTAAAGCCCAAGGGCAGCGGGTCGACCACATCGGCAAAGTTAAAGGGCCGCTCGGCCGCCTTTTGCGCCAGCGCCTCGGGCGACAGGCCCGCGCGGCGGAAATAGGTCATCTGCTGGGCGCTATAGCTGGGCTGCACATCCAAAACCAACATCCGCGCCAAAAGCCAAGAGGTGCGGGTGGTCAAAAGTTCAGCCCCCATCGCCTGAAACCAGCCGGCAAGGCCGATATGGTCGGGATGGTAATGCGTGACGATCAGCCGCTTGATGGGCTTTCCGGCCAGCGGGCCTGCCAAAAGCTCTTGCCAGATCGCCTTGGATTTGCGGCTGCTAAAGCCAGTATCAACCAGCGTCCAGCCATCGCCATCGTCCAAGGCATAGACGTTGACATGATCCAGCGCCATCGGCAGCGGCAGGCGCATCCACAAGATGCCCTTGGCGACTTCAATCGCCTCGCCCTGTGCGGGCGGGGTGTCCCAAGGATGGTGGATCGCGTTGCTCACGCCAAAAGTGCTTCGGGGGTCAGGGCGTAAAGACCTGCGGCGCCCTCACGGGTTTGCGCCAAAAGCGGTGCATATTCGGGCAGCAGGCGGGTGATGTAAAACGCCGCCAATGGCAGGCGCGCGGGGTCGGCAAGCCCGGCTTGCAGGTGGTAATGCGCGCCCAAGATACGGGCAAAGGCGCGCAGATAGGCCACCGAGCCTGCGAAACGGTCGTTCAGATCTTGGCCAACCAGCGCCTCGGTCGCCTCGCGCAGCGCTTCAGAGGCGTTCCACACGGCGGTGGCAAGCGCGGGCTGGCTGCTGCGGGCGGCTTCGGCGGCGGCTTCGACCTCGTCGATCAGCCGGTAGGCCGCCTCGCCGCCATCCATCATCTTGCGGGCAACAAGATCCATCGCCTGAATGCCATTGGTGCCCTCATAGATCGAGGTGACGCGGACATCGCGGCTATACTGTGCCGCGCCGGTTTCCTCGATAAAGCCCATGCCGCCATGCACTTGCACGCCGATATAGGCGACCTCATTGCCAATATCGGTGCCGTAGGCCTTGGCGATCGGCGTCAAAAGTGCGGCGCGCGCCTGCCATTCGGGGGTGCTTGTGGCGCGGCCCATGTCGATGGCAACGGCGCAGGCCAGACCAATGGCGCGGGCGGCAAAGGTTTCGGACCGCATCTGACCCAACATCCGGCGCACATCGGCGTGGTCGATAATGGCGCCATTGCCCAGCGGAGTTTTGCCCTGCGTGCGCCCCATCGCATAGGCAACAGCGGTTTGAGTGGCGGCCTCGGCAATCGCCACGCCCTGCATGCCCACCGCAAGCCGGGCGTTGTTCATCATCGTAAACATTGCCGCCATGCCTTTGTTTTCTTCCCCCACCAGCCAGCCTTGGGCGGCATCAAACTGCATCACTGCCGTGGGCGAGCCATGCAGGCCAAGTTTATGCTCTAGGCTGACCACATTCAGGCTGTTGCGCGCGCCCAGATTGCCCTGCGCGTCGGGGATGATTTTTGGCACAAGGAACAGGCTGATGCCCTTGGTCCCCGCCGCCGCCCCGACAATGCGCGCCAGCACCAGATGGCTGACATTGGCGTTGGTGTCGTTATCGCCCCAAGTGATATAGATTTTCTGACCGGTGATCGCATAGCTGCCGTCGCCCAGCGGCTCGGCCTTGGTGCGCAGCGCGCCGACATCGCTGCCCGCCTGCGGTTCGGTCAGGTTCATCGTGCCGTTCCAATCGCCCGAGATCAGCTTGGGCAGATAGATCGCCTTCAGCGCGTCGCTGGCGTGATGTTCCAGCGCTTCGATCTGGCCTTGGGTCAGCAAGGGGTTCAGTTGCAGCGCCAAACAGGCCGACCCCATCATGTCATTGACACAAGAGGTCAGCGCAATCGGCAGGCCCATGCCGCCATAGGCCGGATCGGCCGAAATCCCCACCCAGCCGCCGCTGGCAATCTCGCGGTAGCCTTCGACAAAGCCTGCGGGGGTGCGCACCACGCCATTTTCCAGCCGCGCTGCGGTTTTGTCGCCGGCACGGTTCAGCGGAGCGAGGGTGTTTTCGCAAAGCTTGCCCGCCTCTGACAAAATCGCCTCGACGGTTTCGGGCGTGGCATCGGCAAAACGCTCGGTTGCGGCGACCTCGGCAAAGCCGGTCAGGTCAAGCAAAAGCCGAAAATCAGCAAGTGGGGCGCGATAGGGCATAGGATACTCCGAAAGGCAGCAGGGCGGGTGGCTTGGCAAAAGCGCGTGAAGCCTATAATTGCGGGTCAATGGTGGGCCTGCCGTGCCGCCGCTTCAAGACGGACGTTACGTCACCGATGATCGAAACCGAAAGCCTTTTGCCTGATCACGCAGGTCTTGCCCGCGCCGCAGAGATCCTGCGCGCCGCAGGGCTGGTCGCCTTTCCAACCGAGACAGTCTACGGGCTGGGCGGCGATGCGCGCTCTGATCTGGCGGTGGCGCGGATCTTTGAAGCCAAGGCGCGGCCAAGGTTTAACCCCTTGATTGTGCATGTGCCTGATCTGGCAGCGGCAGAAGAATTTGCGCTGTTTGACACCCAGGCGCGGGCGGTTGCGGCGGCGTTTTGGCCGGGGCCTTTGACGCTGGTGTTGCCTTTGCGGGCGGGGTCGGGCCTGTCGCCCTATGTCACGGCCGAGCTTGACACGGTGGCGATCCGCCTGCCGGCGCATCCGGTGGCGCAGGCCTTGCTGCGCGCCTTTGGCGGGCCGCTGGCGGCACCTTCGGCCAATCCTTCGGGCCGGATTTCGCCAACGCGGGCCCAGCATGTGCGCGACGGATTGTCGGGGCGGATTGCGGCTGTGCTTGACGGTGGCGCCTGCGCGGTTGGGGTGGAATCGACGATTTTGGGGCTGGCGGGGGCGCCTGCGCTGCTGCGCGCCGGCGGGATCACCCGCGAAGACCTAGAGGCGCTGCTTGGCCGCTTGCCAATAGGGGGCAATGCCCAAAGCCCAACGGCACCGGGGCAAATGGCGTCGCATTACGCGCCCAATGCGGCGGTGCGCTTGAATGCCGCCCCTGATCCGGCAACGGTCTTCATCGGCTTTGGTGCGGGTGCGGCAGATCTGAACCTGTCACCGCGCGGCGATCTTGTCGAGGCGGCGGCGAACCTGTTTCATCTGCTGCGCGAGGCGGATGTTTTGGCGCAAAACGGCCAAAGCATTGCGATTGCGCCTATCCCTGAACGTGGGCTGGGGCTTGCGATCAATGACCGCTTGCGCCGGGCTGCTGCGCCGCGCGGTTAAGACCCCATCGTAAAGCATTGCGTGCCGCGCGCTTGCAGACGGCGGCAGGCCAGATCGGCCTCTTTCTGGCTAAGACCAAGGAAATTCGCATCATAGCCGCGACTGGTCTGCACAATTTTGCGCAGGCTGTTGCCAAGGGTGGCGTTTTCCGACAGCAGCGTTTGCATCAGCACGCGCTCGGCCTGACCATGAGTGTTAAAGCGGCCCACATTGATGCCATAGCTTTTCACGCCAGCGGTCGAGACATTGGTGACCACCTCGGTGATCGTTGCGGCTCGGTCGGTTGCAACCACATTTACCGCGTTGTCATAAATCGCCATTGCGCGTTTGGGTGGGCGCGGCGCCGAGACCAGTTTGAGCGCCGGCGCTTGTGCGGCCGAGGCGGTGATTTGCAGCGTCTCGGACTCTGTTGCGGTCGTGTCGCTTGGGTTTTCGTTATCAGCAACCAAATCTTCGGGCCGCGCTGGGGGTGCGCTTGCCGGCTGATCTGACGCAGCTGTGGCAAGAGCCAAGGCGCCCAGAATGTCATCGGCCATCGCAGCAACCGCCTGATCTGCGGCGGCGACGGTTTCGGTGTGATCGGCTGCATCTTCAAGGCTTGGTCGCGCGATTGGCCGAGGCGAGGTCGAGACCGCCATCACCAACCGCAGGGTTTTTGCCGAAGATCCATCATAGCTTGGCAGTGCATCGGTGTTGGTATCAGCACTTGCCACCACTTCGTTATCTGCATTGCGCGGTGGCGTTGGAGGCACGGCGACTGCGCCCTTCTTGGCTTTGCGAAAGCCCAGATCCAACAGATCGGCCATTTTGGCATTGCGCATTGCTGTCGATGTGCCGCCAAAAACAGTGGCAATAATGCGCACCCCGTCGCGTTCCGCCGAGCCGGTCAGGTTGAAACCGGCAGGCCCCGTATAGCCGGTTTTGATGCCATCGGCGCCCTTATAGGCATCCAGAAACTTGCGGTTTGTGCTGGAAACCGTGGCCAGACCGGCATCGGTGCTGCGCCGCGAGAAGATGTTGTAATATTGGGGGAAATCATAGAACAGATGCCGGCCTAAGATCGTCATGTCATGCGCGCTGGATTTATGGCCCTTAGCGGTCAGCCCGTTGGCGTTCTTGAAGGTCGAGTTTTTCATCCCCAAGGCACGGGCCGTGCGGGTCATCCGCGCGCTAAACCGCTCGGGTGTGCCGTCAATCGCATCGCCCATCGCGGCGGCAGCGTCATTGGCCGATTTCACCGCAGCCGCGCGGATCAAATAGCGCAGCTGAATCTTTTGCCCCGCCCGCAGGCCAAGCCGCGAGGGCGCTTGCGCTGCGGCATTTTTCGATACGGTGATCATGGTATCAAGCGACATCCGCCCTGCTTCGATCTCGCCAAAGACGATGTAAAGCGTCATCATCTTGGTCAACGAGGCAGGGTGCAGCGGCGTGTCGGCGTTCTCAGAATAAAGCGTCTCGCCGGTGCGGGCGTCCATGACAAAGGCAGCATAGGGAGGCGCGGCAAAGGCGCTGGGCGCTTGCACAAGCATCGCCGTCAGCGTTACCGCCAAAAGACATAGGAAACGACGGACAAATTGCCCGATTTGGCCGTAAGCCGCTGTGATCATTTTTCTGCCTCGTTAGCCCCTCTTTTGACGGGAGCCTATATTCTGCTTGAAAGGATGCTAACACGGGTTTGGCATTAGGAAAACCCCTTGAATTCAAAGGATTTCAGCTTGTTTTGCCTTCGGCCTGTGGCGTCAAAACTTAGCGGCGCGCTACTATAGGTTGTGGGTCGCTTTGATCTGACCCACTAGATCAGGCAGGGTTTCCAGCGAGGGCAGGCTATGAAACCGCGGCTCGGCCTGCGGTGGTTCGGCATGTTCAAGCGCCCAGGTGATCCCATGCGGCACATGCACGCCCCAGCCCCCGGCAGCAATAGCAGGCAAAACATCCGATTTCAGTGAATTTCCAACCATCATCGCCTGCGACGCACCTGTGCCGTGGCGGGCAAAGATCCGGCGATAGACTTCGGGGGTTTTGTCGGAAACAATTTCGACGCCGTGAAACAGATCGCCCAGACCCGATTGCGCGACTTTGCGTTCCTGATCCAACAGATCGCCCTTGGTAATGACCAAGACTTTGAACTCTGCCGCCAGCGCCTCGACCGCCGCGCGGGCATGGGGCAAAAGGTCTACCGGATGGCGCAGCATCTCGCGCCCCGCGGCCAAGATCTCGCTGATGACCGAAGCGGGCACGCGGCCTTCGGTGACCTCGATCGCGGTTTCGATCATCGACAGGGTAAAGCCTTTGATACCAAAGCCATAATGCCCCAGATTGCGCCTCTCGGCCGCCAGCAGGCGGTCGTGCAGGTGGTTGGTCTCGGCGTGATCGGACAGCAGATCGGTAAAGCGATCCTGCGTCAGACGAAAAAAGCTTTCGTTCTGCCAAAGCGTGTCGTCGGCATCAAATCCAATGGTTGTTAGCATTTTGCCCCCTTGTGGCTTAAGGGATCAGCCCTTGGGCCTTTTCGCAAGCGAGAATTGCGCTATACTACGCAACAGCCTACCCCGAGCCGAATCTGCTTAACGGAGAGTATCTGCGTGACCCTTATTGCTGCCTTGGTTGACCCTGTCATGTCCAACGACCCAAATGGGCCGGAGGGTGATAGCTCTATCCTGACCAAGACCAAGCCGCGCAGCCAGCGGCCGCCTTTGTATAAGGTCATGCTTTTGAACGATGATTTCACGCCGATGGAATTTGTCGTGCATGTTTTAGAGCGGTTCTTTGGCCTGAACCACGCGCAGAGTTTTGAAATTATGCTGACCGTTCACAAAAAGGGTCTGGCTGTGGTTGGGGTGTTTTCGGCAGAAATCGCCGAAACCAAAGTGGCGCAGGTGATGGACTTTGCGCGCAGGCATCAGCATCCGCTGCAATGCACCATGGAAAAAGAATAGAGTTTTATGCGGTCTGCAAGATTAGAACTGGCGCTGGCCAGCGGTACTTTGGTGCTGCCGGCCTTGGGAAATATCGTGGTGATGCGTCCGCGCGCAGGCGATGATCTGTCAATGCTGCCGCAAGATCAGGTGGTGGTGCAGACGGGGTTCAAGCCCGATTACGATTACTTTGCCGCCCAAGGCTACCGCATGGGCCCCGCCGAGGCCGCGGTGGCGATTGTCTGCGTGCCGCGCGCCAAGGCCGAGGCCCGCGCGATGATGGCGCAGGCGATGGGGGCCGCGCTGATCGTTGTCGACGGGCAAAAGACCGATGGCATCGAAAGCCTGTTGAAAGATTGCAAGGCCTTGGGCCTGCAAGTGGGCGAGGCTTTGTCGAAAGCCCATGGCAAGCTTGCGCTTGTCACCCCGGGGCCGCAACTGGCGGCTTGGGCGGCTGCACCTTTCGAGATTGATGGCTTTCGCACTTTGCCGGGGGTTTTCTCGGCTGATGGTCCTGACCGCGGCTCGGTGCTGTTGGCGCAGGCTTTGCCTGCGAAAATGCCGGCACGGGTGGCGGATTTGGGCGCAGGCTGGGGCTATCTGAGCCGTGCGATTTTGGCGCATGCCACGGTGCAAAGCCTTGATCTGATCGAGGCCGAGGCGGTGGCCTTGGACTGTGCGCGGCTGAACGTGAGTGATCCACGCGCGCAGTTCATCTGGGCCGATGCGCTGGCCTATAAGACCTTGAAACCATGGGATATGGTGGTGATGAACCCGCCGTTTCATGCCGGGCGCGAGGCCGAAGCCAGCCTTGGCATGGGCTTTATCAAGGCAGCGCATCGCGGGTTGCTGCCTTCGGGTCAGCTGTTTATGGTGGCAAACCGGCATCTGCCCTATGACAAGCTGCTGGTCAGCCTGTTCAAACAGGTCGAGGTGATCGCCAGCGATTCCGCCTTTACCGTGACGCGCGCCGCCTATCCTATTCGCGGCAAATAACTATTTTGGAAATTCTGCGCGGCAGCTGCTGATCGCGGGGGCGGCCTCGGTGGCTTGGGCCGCGCGTTTGGCTTTCAGGCTGACAAGCTTGGCCGCTTCGGCCACAAGATCAACGGCCACGGCGCTGCGTTCGGTTGTGGTGACATCATCCAGACACATCTGCGCCACGCCCCCGACCGAACAATCGACAAAGCGGGTGCGTAAAAATTCTTTTTCTTCAAAGGCATAGCCGCGCTTTAGATTGCCTTCGACCTCGACAATCAGCCGGTTCACCACCCGCATATCACGGGTCACACTGGCGATGCAGCGCTCTTGCTGCGTGCCGCAGCCGATCAGCAACAGTGGCAAAAGACAGCTAAATTTGCGCATCACACCCTCGGCTTTGGTAAGTTGACTTTGACTATAGGCCCATTGGCTTGTTATGCCAGTGCCAGACGGGTTTGGGAGCGGAAGATGAGCGAAGATTTCACCGAGAAAAAAGCACGGGCGGCCGCGTGGTTTCGCAGCCTGCGCGATGAAATTGTCACCTCTTTCGAGGCGCTTGAAGATGCGCATGGCACCGGGCCCGTGGGCCGGTTTGAAGTGACACCGACAACCCGCGCCGATGGCGGCGGCGGTCTGATGTCGGTGATGCGCGGCGGGCGGGTGTTTGAAAAGGTGGGCGTCAATGTCAGCGCCGTGCATGGCACCTTGGGCGAGCGGGCGCAAAAGGCGATGGCCGCGCGCGGTGTCCCGGGCATGGCGGATGATCCGCGGTTTTGGGCCAGCGGCATCAGCCTTGTCGCACATATGGTCAACCCGCATTGCCCTGCCGTGCATATGAACACGCGGATGTTCTGGACGCCGCATGCCTGCTGGTTTGGCGGTGGGTCGGATTTGAACCCCTGTCTGGAATACGCAGAGGACACCGCGCATTTTCACGCCCAGATGCAGGCGGCCTGCGATGCGCATGACGCGGGCTATTACACCAAGTTCAAAGCTTGGGCGGATGAATATTTCTTTGTGCCGCATCGTGGCCGCGCCCGTGGCGTTGGCGGCATCTTTTACGACGATCTGAACACCGGCGATTGGGAGGCCGATTTCTCGTTTACCCAAGACGTCGGCCGCGCCTTCTTGCCCGCTTTTGTGCCACTGACCGAAAAGCGGGTCGATACCGCTTGGACCGAGGCCGACCGCGAGGCGCAATTGGTGCATCGTGGGCTTTATGCCGAATATAACCTTGTCTACGACCGTGGTACCAAATTCGGGCTAGAGACCGGGCATGATGCCAATGCGGTTCTGATGAGCCTGCCGCCCTTGGCCAAATGGGTCTAGTGATGGCGGTGTGATGTAAAACTTTTACCTGAGTTTCACGGCGTCGTGATCCTTGGCGCCTAGGCCGAAAGGGTATTGCAACCCTAGAGAGGCCAAAATGAAACTTCGCACTCTGCTTTTGACCGCGACGGCACTGACCGGATTTGCCCATATCGCTGCTGCTGGCGATCTAAGCTTTACCGCCGTCGCGGCCCCAACCGAAGATGCCATCAAGCGCAGCGTCGTGGCCACGGCTTCGGCGATGATGGATGGGGTCGAAGTCCCCTTGGCTTATCATGTGATCGCCCGCAGCGGCGATGTGCATGGCGAGGGCACCTTTGCCCAAATGATCGATCGCGATGGCAAGCCGCTGATGGCAGGCGATGCGACGAAGATTTCAAACTCGGCTGACTTTACCTCGTTGTTGCCGGTTGGGGGCAAGCTGTTCTCGATCACGCATTTTGAAGACAATCCGGCGGGCATGTATCTGAGCGAATTGGCGCAGGACGCGGACGGCAATCTCAGCATGACCTCGACCAAGCCACTGAGCTTTGCGGGTTTGGGCGGTCTTTGGTTGCCCTGTGCAGGCTCGGTTTCGCCTTGGAACACGCATTTAGGGTCTGAAGAATACCCAGATGACGCGCGCGCTTTTGAAGCGGCAGCGACGGTTGACGCGCTTTCAGATGATGCCATCGGAATGGCACCCTATTTCGGGCTTGATGCAGCCAGCATGACGGTGGATGCGTTTAAGGCCGCCTATAACCCCTATAACTACGGCTTTGTGAACGAGATTTCGGTTGCCGAAACTGGTGATGCGACCATCGTCAAGCATTACGCGATGGGCCGTGTTGCGGTTGAATTGCCATGGGTGATGCCCGACCAGAAGACGGTTTATATCACTGATGACGGTTCGAACACCGGTCTGTTCATGTTCCACGCCGACACTGCGGGTGATCTGACGGCGGGCAATCTTTACGCGGCAAAATGGGTGCAAACCTCGGATGTCAACGGCGGCGCGGCCAATCTTGAGTGGGTTGATCTGGGCCATGCCGATCAGGCTTCGGTGCAGGCTGGCATGGAAAAGGGCGTTTCGTTCTCGGATATGTTTGAGGTTGCCGAGTTTAACGCTGATGGCTCTTGCCCCGAAGGTTTTGCCTCGTCGAATGCCGGTGGTGCTGCCGAATGCCTGAAGATCAAAGCGGGCATGGAAATGCTGGCCTCGCGTCTGGAAACCCGCCGTGTTGCTTCGATGATGGGGGCGACCACCGAATTCCGTAAGATGGAAGGTCTGGCCTTTAGCCCCGAGAAGAACGCGCTGTTCTTGGCGATGTCCGAAGTCTCCAAGGGCATGATGGATGCCGATGAAAAGGCAGATAAGGGCGGTCGCAACGATGTGCGCGTGCCAAAGAACGCTTGTGGCGTGGTTTACGAGCTGGCGTTGGATGCTGCCTTCAAAGCCACCACAATGACTGGCCTTATCGCAGGCAAGCCGATGGAATATGGCGCGGACAGCCCCTACGCTGGCGGCACCTGTGACATCGACGGCATCGCGAACCCTGATAACCTCAGCTTTATCCCCGGCTACAACACCCTGTTGATCGGCGAAGACACCGGCTCGGGCCACCAGAACGACGCGGTTTGGGCGATGGATCTGGCCAAGGGTGATCTGGTGCGGATCATGACCACGCCTTACGGATCAGAAGCGACGTCGGTTGATTGGTATTCGAATGTGAACGGTCATGCCTATCTGATGACCGTGGTGCAGCACCCTTATGGCGAAAGCGATCAGGACAAACTGCAAGACCCAATGGATGCCCGCGCCTATGTTGGCTACCTTGGTCCCTTTCCGGCTGTGAAGTAAGCTTGCTTTCCTGCTCTGGCTGCGGGATACCCCGCAGCCAGAGATAGGGAGATGCCAGATGGCCGATATTCAGATCAAAGCGGCCTATGGTTCGGTGGTCGAAGAAGACGAAGACGCGCTGCTGTTCATCGCCTTTGCCGAGGGCGAGGATGACGACGGGTCTTATGTTGTGCTGCAACAACCGCTGGAAGGTGGTCCGGTGCGGCTCGAGGTTAATGACGAGAACTTCGCGGCCGAGGATGCTTTGGAAAGCGTCACTTTGCTGGGCGATGATCTGCTTTTGACCATTCGCGCCACGAAAACTTCCAAATTTGGCTTTGCTGGCACGATTTTGATCGGGCTTGCGGGCTGTGAAGACCGCGACGAGACGCTGGCCGCGCTGCGCGTGATGTTGGGGCCGATCTTCGCCTAGGGCTGATTGCGCAACAACAGCGCGATGCCTGCGATCACCACTGCCATGCCTGCGATTTGCCTTTTGCTGACGGCCTGGCGAAAGACATAGCGCGACACAGCGGTGGCAAGGATCACCTCGACCAAGGCAAGGGTGCGGATATTCGCGGCCGAGGTCAGCGAAAATCCGATAAACCAGAATTGCGAGGCAAAGGCCCCCAAAAAGCCCGCGCCCAGCGATGATTTCCAGACCCTAAAACTGGCGGCAAGCGCTGGGCGGTTGAACAGCGCCATCCAAAGCGCCAGCAGGCTGGCTTGCAGCGTTAAACTCAGCACCAGCGTCGTGGTGGCGCGGATCAGGAAATCGCCCTGCGGCAGCGCGGTGATGCCGCCGCGAAACCCGATCGCCGAGATGCCAAACAACAGCCCCGCGAACAATCCGGTCAGCGCGGGGGTCAGCTCGGCCAAGGCTGCGCCGCGTTTGACCGAGATCAGCAGAACCCCCGCGGTGGCGATGCCGATGGCCAAAAGCATGGGCGGCGTCAGCGGATCGCCAAGGATCAGCGCTGCGCTGACCGCCACAAGCACCGGCTCGGTCTTGATCCAAGCGGTGGTGACGGCAAAGCTGCGGGTCTGCATCAGCCGCAGCATCAGCGCGGTCGCGCCGATCTGGGCCAGCGCGCCCAAGGCGGTAAAGCCAAGCGCGCGCAAGGGGATCTGCGGGATCGCCTGACCGCTGATCTGGCTGACCAAGATCAGGAAAATCACCGCAAAGGGCAGGCCAAACAAAAACCGCACCTGCGTCGCCCCCACGGTGCCAATCGCGGCGGTCAGGCTGGCTTGGGTCGCGTTGCGTGCGGTTTGCGCCACCGAGGCGGTCAGTGCCGCCCCGATCCAAAGCGCGGTATCAGCCACGGATCAACCGACCCAACCGTTTGATGCCTTCGTCAATCGCGGCCTCATCGGCGCAGGAAAACGACAGCCGCAGCGTATTGCCGTTGGACCCATCGGCAAAGAACGCGCGGCCCGGCACAAAGGCCACCCGCTCGCTTTGCAGCGATTTCGCCAAAAGCTCGGCCCCGTCCATGCCCTTTGGCAGGGTCAGCCAAACAAACATACCGCCTTCGGGTTTGGTCCAAGTCACCCCCGCAGGCATCTCGCGCGCCAAGGCCGCCAGCATGTGATCGCGGCGCGCACCATAAACGCGGCGCAATTGCGCGACATGCGGCGCAAAGATATCACGCGCCACGCGGTGGGTGACGATCTGGTTCGCGGTCGAAGAATGCAGATCGGCGGCCTGTTTCATCAACACCAGCCGCGAGATCACCTCTTTGCCTGCACAAACCCAGCCAACCCGCAGCCCCGGCGCCAGCGATTTGCTGAACGATCCGCAATAAAGTGTGCGACAGGCCTCGATGCTGCCCTTACGCGCGATTTCCAGCGCAAGGATCGGCGGAATCGCCTGCCCGTCATAGCGCAGGGTCTGATAGGCGGCATCTTCGACAATGGCGATATCAAGCTGATCTGCCAGATCAATCACCGCCTCGCGCGCCGAAAGCGCAAGCGTCTCACCGGTCGGATTGGCAAAATCAACCGAAAGATAGGCGAATTTCACCCGCCCACCGGCAGCCAAGGCGGTCTGGCGGTAATCGTCTGCGCTGCGGTTGCCTTGCGGGTCCAGCCGGTCGTAGCTTGGCTCGTAGGCGTTAAACGCCCCCAGCGCCCCCAGATAGGTCGGCCAACCGCACAGCACGGTATCCTTGGGCGAGATCATCAGTTTGCCAAGATAATCAAGCGCTTGCTGCGAACCAGAGGTGATCAGGATATTTTCGGCAGTGCAGGGCACGCCAATCTCGGCCATCTGGGCGGCAATCCAGTCGCGCAGGGGTTTATAGCCCTCTGACACCGAATATTGCAGCGCAGCGGTGGCCTGATCGCCCGAGAGCACATCGGAAAAAGCCGCCGCAAATTCGGCCTTGGGGAACAGCGCGGGATCAGGGATGCCGCCTGCAAAAGAGATGATATCGGGTTGATCCAAAAGCTTGAGCAGCTCGCGAATTTCCGAAGCCTTCATCCGCGACGCCCGTGTCGCCAGAATATCGTTCCACTGCACGCCCAAAACTCCCCTGCGTTTGGGCGGAATTTGATCTTGTGATGCGGGTAAGTCAATAGTTGTGACCTAAGG
>NZ_DAIPZF010000008.1:0-14678 GCF_036782355.1 Cypionkella sp. | reverse complement strand
TTTGATGACGACCTATCGCCAGCAATGGTTTGGCAATATTCGCGGCGATCTTTTGTCGGGGCTGGTGGTGGCGCTGGCGCTGATCCCCGAGGCGATTGCCTTTTCGATCATCGCAGGGGTGGACCCCAAGGTTGGGCTTTACGCCAGTTTTTCCATCGCGGTGATCACGGCGTTTTTTGGCGGCCGGCCGGGGATGATTTCGGCGGCCACAGCGGCGACGGCGGTGCTGATGGGCACATTGGTGCGTGAACACGGGCTGGATTATCTGCTGGCCGCGACCTTTCTTGCCGGGCTGTTGCAGGTGGGCATGGGGCTGGCCAAGCTGGGCTTTGTGATGCGCTATGTCTCGAAATCGGTGATGACGGGTTTTGTCAACGCTTTGGCGATCCTGATCTTTTTGGCGCAATGGCCCGAGATTGACCCGATGCGCGTTGGCTGGCTGACCTATGCGATGTTGGCGGGGGGGCTTGCGATCATCTATCTGTTTCCGCGCCTGACCAGACTGGTGCCTTCGCCCTTGGTTACCATCATCGTGCTGACCGCGCTGAGCATGGCGCTGGGGCTGGATGTGCGCACGGTGGGCGATATGGGGCAATTGCCCGATGCTTTGCCAAGCTTTCTGATCCCGAATGTGCCCTTTACCCTGGACACGCTGCTGATCATTTTTCCCTATTCCTTGGCGGTTGCGGTGGTTGGGCTTTTGGAAAGCCTGATGACGGCGCAGATCGTGGATGAGATGACCGACACCTCGTCGCATCGCAATCAAGAGTGCATTGGTCAGGGCATTGCCAATACCGCGACCTCTTTCATCGGCGGCATGGCGGGCTGTGCGATGATCGGGCAATCGGTGATCAACGTGAAATCCGGCGGGCGCGGGCGGCTTTCGACCTTTACCGCCGGTGTGATGCTGTTGATTTTCTGCGTCGGTTTGGGGCGCTGGGTCAGCCAGATCCCGATGCCTGCGCTGGTGGCGATCATGATCATGGTCTCGATCGGCACGTTTTCCTGGGCCTCGATCGGCAATCTGCGTACGCATCCGAAATCGTCTTCGGTGGTGATGCTGGCGACGGTGGTCACGGTGGTCTGGACGCATAACCTTGCTTTGGGGGTTTTGGTGGGCGTGCTTTTGTCGGGGATCTTTTTCGCCGCCAAGATTGCGCAGTTGTTTGGCGTGAAATCGACGCTTTCGGCCGATGGGCAAGTGCGCACCTATGCGGTGCATGGTCAGCTGTTTTACGGCTCGGTCGAGGATTTCACCCGTGCGATCAACTTTCGCGAGGGTGCTGCACAGGTGGTGATTGATGTCACCCACGCGCATATCTGGGACATCTCTTCGGTGCAGGCGATTGATTCTGCGGTGATGAAGCTGCGGCGGCGCGGGTCTTTGGTGTCGATCATCGGCATGAACGAGGCCACCGAGACGATCATGGACAAGCTGGCGATCCACGACAAAGATGGCGCGCTGGATGTGGTGTTAGAGCATTAAAAAAAGGGGCCCTCGGGCCCCTTTTTCGCCAAGGGACAGCGGCTTTAGGCCTCGCGCACCGTGTCGATCATCAGCTGCACATTGTCGGGGTTGGCGTCGGGGGTGATGCCGTGGCCAAGGTTAAAGATATGCGGGCCGCCGCGAAAGGCTTTGACGACATGGCGGGTTGCTTCGACCAGCTCTTGCCCGCCGCTGACCATATGGTGCGGCGCAAGGTTGCCTTGCACGCAGCCGTCGATCTGCACATGCGCCGCAGCCCATTCCGGTGTCACCGAATTGTCGATGGCCACGCAATCAGCCCCCGTGGCGCGGGCAAAGCCTACATAGCCATCACCGCCTTCACGCGGGAAAGCGATAACCGGCAGGCCGGGGTGCATCGCCTTGAGCGCCGAGATGATACGGGCGGCGGGTTTGACCGCGAAATCGGTGAAATCTTGGCCCTTGAGGCTGCCTGCCCAAGAATCAAACAGCTTGACCACTTCGGCCCCAGCCGAGACTTGCGCCGACAGATAGAGAATCGTTGCCTCGGTGATCACGTCGATCAGGGCGGAAAAGGCCGCGCGGTCGCTGGATTTCAGCGCATGGGCCGGGCCTTGGTCCTTGGTGCCACGGCCTGCGATCATATAGGTCGCCACGGTCCAAGGCGCGCCCGCAAAGCCGATCAGCGTGGTTTCGCGCGGCAGTTCTGCGGCCAAAAGTTTGACGGTTTCATAGATCGGCGCAAGGGTTTCGTGGATGTCAGCAATCGGGCGCAGGGCGCGCACGCCCGCCATATCGCCGATGGTCGATAGCCTTGGCCCCTCGCCGGTTTCAAACCACAGATCTGCGCCAAGCGCTTGGGGCAAAAGCAAAATATCGGCAAACAGGATTGCCGCATCAAAGCCATAGCGCCGGATGGGCTGCAAGGTAACTTCTGCCGCCAGCTCGGGGTTGTAGCACAGCTTCAGAAAATCGCCGGCCTCGGCGCGGGTGGCGCGGTATTCCGGCAGGTAGCGGCCGGCCTGACGCATCATCCAAATCGGCGGCGTGGGCAGGGTTTCGCCTGCAAGCGCGCGGAGAATGGTTTTCTTTGTCATCGGATGCTCCCTTACTAACTTCCCTTGAGTTGCCTTGCTGAGGCCTGTTGTCAAGAGAGTGCTGCTTGAAAGCGTAATCTGAGATGGCTATGCATAGCTATGACATATTCGCTTCCCACCCCCGACCAGACCTTCAAGATCGGCACACGCGGATCGCCCCTTGCCCTGTGGCAGGCCCATGAGGTGCGGCGCTGCCTGCGCTTGGCCTTTGACCTGCCCGAAGCGGCCTTCGAGATTGTGGTGATCAAGGTCACCGGCGATCTGGTGCAAGACCGCGCGCTGAAAGAGATCGGCGGCAAGGGTCTGTTCACCCGCGAGATCGAAGAGGCCTTGCTGGATGGCAGCATCGACATCGCGGTGCATTCGATGAAGGATATGCCAGTGCTGCAACCTGAGGGGCTGCTGCTGGATTGCTATCTAGAGCGCGCCGATGTGCGTGACGGCTTTGTGTCGCTGCATGCCAGCGGCATTGCCGATCTGGCGCAGGGCGCGGTGGTGGGGTCTTCGTCTTTGCGCAGGCGGGCGCAATTGGCGCATCGGCGCGCCGATCTGCAATTGGTGGAATTTCGCGGCAATGTGCAGACGCGGATGAAAAAGCTGGGCGACGGCGTGGCGGATGCGACGTTTTTGGCGATGGCAGGGGTAACACGTTTGGGCATGGCCGAGGTTGCGCGCCCGATCGAGGTGTCAGAAATGCTGCCAGCCGTGGCGCAGGGCGCGATTGGCATCGAACGTCGGCTGGATGATCTGCGCGCCAAGGCGATGCTGGACGCCATTCACCACACCGCCACCGGCCAGCAACTTGCGGCAGAGCGGGCGTTTTTGGCGCGGCTGGATGGCTCTTGCGAGACGCCGATTGCCGGGCTTGCGGTGATCGAGGCGGATCAGCTGTGGCTGCGTGGCGAAATTTTGCGCCCCGATGGCTCGCGGGTGATCACGGGTGAGATTCGCGGCGCGGTTGCCGATGGCGCTGCCTTGGGCGAGGCTTTGGCCGATCAGCTGCTGGCAGAGGCGGGTGCGGGCTTTTTCGACTAGGCGGTGTTGCGGTCGACCCAAAACAGGCCAAAGGCACCCAAAAGCGCGATGCTGACGCCAATAAAGGCCACGGTGGTATAGCCGCCAATCGCCGTGCCGCTGGCAAAGGCAAAGGCGACCAAGACATCCGAGATCAGCTTTTGCAGCGCCAGCATCGCGCCTGCGGTGCCGGGGCGGCCTTGCAACAGGTCTTGGTAATAGGCGATGGGCAGCGCCAGCATGGTGGTGCCGCCGACCCCTGCCACCAAGGTCATGCCCCAGATCAGCGGGCTTGCGGCCAAAAGCGGCAGTGCGATGACATGGCAGCAATAAAGCGCCACGCCCAAACCGATCAGCGTCGAGCGTTTGAAGTGCCGCGCCACCCGTGGCAGCAAAATCAGGCAGGGCACTTCCCAGCCCGCCACAAGCCCGACATAAAGCGCCACATCCGCAGGGCCGCGCTGGGCCGATTGGTCAAACACCAGCGAGATCACCGTCATGTAAAGCCCGCCAGACGAGGTGATGGCCCCCAGCAACAGCAGACGGATCAGCACATTGGGGGCGGCAATCTCGCGGAAGGCTTGTTTGAAATTTAACCCCGAGCGCGCATCAACCCAATCGGTCTGCCCGTCGCGGGGCCACAACAGCAAGATCAGCGTCAGCAATCCCAATCCCGCCAGCGCCCCCGAGACATAGACCGCCGTCACCGCGATATTGGCTTCAAAGGCAAAGGTCCAGAACACCAGCATCGCCAGAAACGCCAGCGAAAGGGCGGCGCGCACGGTGCCCAAGATGCCGTCGCGGCCCTCGGCCTGCGGATGCACCAGCCGCGCCAGTGCAAACAGCTGGCCAAAGATGCTGGACCCAATCGGCACCAAGATGCCGTGGCATAGGATCAGCGAGATCGTGCTGGGAAAGAACAGCATCAGCGCCATGCCCAGCAGGCTTGACGCGGTGGCAATCAGCGCAATCAGCCGACGGTTGCCATGTTGATCGCCCAAAACCCCCGACAGCACCGAAGCCGAAACCGCCGTGGCCGAGGCCAGCACCAGCAACAGCGCAAAGGCGGGTTTTGACAGGCCGATCACTTCGATGGCGATCAAGGATTGATAGGGGTAGGTCGAGGCGTTGAACACGCCGACCAAGAACATCGCCGCCGCAATCATCCGAAGCGTGGGGTTGCGCGAAATAAGGGTGAACGCTGACACGGTAAGCTGCCTTCCCAGAAGCGCAACGGCTAGCCTTCGGCGCGCGCCTTGTCCAGTGCCGCCGCGTTAAGGCGCGGGAATAACCTTGCCGGGATTCATGCGGTTGTCAGGGTCAAGTGCTGCCTTAATGGCGCGCATGACGTCCAGCGCCACAGGGTCTTTGCGCCGCTTCATCGAGGCAAGCTTCGAGAGGCCAACGCCATGCTCGGCCGAAAACGATCCGCCCAGCGCCTGCACCTCGTCTTCCACCGCTTCGATGATCCGATCGGCATGTGCGGCAGAGGGGTCCGAGGGGTAGACGGTGAAATGCACATTGCCGTCGCCCAGATGCGCCACCAGAATCGTCTCGGCGCCAGCATCAAGCTGCGGCAGGCGGGCGCTGATGCGGTCCAGAAAGGGGGCGACCAGATCGGTCGGCAGACAGATGTCAGTGTCAATTGTGGGTTGGCGCGAGGTCATCACCTCGGAGGCCAATTCGCGCCGCTGCCACATCGCGGCGCGTTGCGCTTCGGTCTGGGCGATTTCGGCGTCTTGCACCATGCCTTCGGCCATCATCTGCGCCAGCGTGGTTTCCAAAAGCCCGGTCAGTGGCAGGCTGCCATCGGCCATTGGCGTGGTGTCATCCGGGCGCAGGCTGCCCAGTTCGACAAGGATCGTCACCTCGGCAGCAGGGCTGAACGGCTGGCGGATGTCGGGACGCGCGCGGGCCATCTGCGCCATATAGCTTGCAGGCATATATTCAAACGCCTCGACAGCGCCGCCCGAAGCCGCTTGCAGCCGGTTCAGCAGGATCAGCGCATCGGGCAGGCTGCGCGCCGAAAGCGTGGCGGTGGCATAGGCGCGCGGCCGCGGCACCAGCTTCATCACCGCGGCAGTGATCACGCCCAAGGTGCCCTCGGCGCCGATGAACAGCTGTTTCAGATCATAGCCCGAGTTATCTTTGTGCAGCGCGCTCATCAGGTTCAGGATACGGCCATCGGCCAGCACCACCTCGAGCCCAAGGCACAGCGCGCGGGTCGAGCCATAGCGCAGCACATTCGATCCGCCGGCATTGGTTGACAGCACGCCGCCAATCATCGCCGAGCCGCGCGCGCCAAACCACAGCGGAAAATACAGATCTTCGGCCTCGGCGGCCTTGTGCAGGCTGTCAAGCACCACACCAGCCTCGACAATCGCCAGCCGCGCAGCAGGGTTGATCTGGCGGATGGTGTTCAGCCGCTCGACCGAGAGGATCAGCCCACCCACCGTCATCAACCCGCCCGTCAGTCCGGTGCGCCCCGAGGCTGGCAGCACCGCCACCCCATGGCGCGCCGCGATCTGCATCACCTGCGCCACCTCGGCGGTATCGGCAGGGCGCACGGCGGCGATGGGGTCGGCGTGATAATGATGCGTCACATCGGCAGTATAGCGGGCCAGATCCGCGCCGGTTATCACATGGGCCGCGCCAAGCGCTGCGGTCAGATCGGCGATCAGGGTCATCGGTGCCTCCACTTTGCCAGCAAGGTTGCGCAAAGCGTTGTTTCGCACAAGGGGGCTGTGACATGGGATGCAGGGTTCAGTTTAGGGCGTCTTGATCTGCGCCAACAAGGCTTGCACTTCGGGCCCCAGCGTTTCCAGCAGGGTGACAACGCCTTTGGCATTGGGGTGAATGCCGTCGGCCTGCATCAACTGCGGGTCAAGCTGGCCTTGCGGTGTCATCAGCGGATCGAAATAGGGGCTGGCAAGCAGTGCGCCATGCGCCTGTGCAAGCTCTGCAAACATCGCGTCGAAGCTGGCTTGATAGGCAGCGCCGTAATTTGGCGGTGCGCGCAGCGCCACCAGCAGCACCGGCAGATTGCGCGCGCTGATCCCTGACAAGATCGCGTCAAGATTGGCGCGGGCAAGGCCGGGGTCAAGCCCGCGCAGCATGTCATTGCCGCCAAGGTTGACCATCACCGCCTGCACATCTGGCGTCAGCGACCAGTCAAGCCGCGACAGCCCGCCTGCGGTGGTATCACCCGACACACCGGCGTTCAGCACCACCGCAGGCGTGCCATGCGCGGCCAGCCAAGCCTGCAACTGCGGCACCAACCCGTCTTCGGGGGGCAGGCCATAGCCTTCGGTCAGGCTATCGCCCAAAGCCAAAAGCGTGACAGGAGCGGCGGAAACTGGCGCTGCGACAAGAAAAAGCGCAATGGCCGCATTGCGCAAATGCAAAAGCGGCTCATATCTGAGGAAAGCTTTGAAAGTGATGTACATGACCGATCCCGTTTTAACCCTGACCCATGTTGGCCTGACCCTTGCGGGCAATGCCGGAGCCGTAACAATCCTGAAAGACATAAGCCTGCAAGTGGCCCAAGGCGAGAGCTTGGGGCTGATTGGGCCGTCAGGGTCGGGAAAATCTTCGTTACTGATGCTGATGGGCGGGCTAGAGCGGGCCACCTCGGGGCAGATCACCGCGCTGGGCGCAGATCTGGGCGGTTTGGACGAAGACGGGCTGGCCAAGTTTCGGCGCGGTCGCATGGGGGTGGTGTTTCAGTCCTTTCACCTGATCCCCACCATGACGGCCTTGGAAAACGTCGCCCTGCCGATGGAGATTGACGGCATCCCCGATGCCTTCGCGCGGGCCGAGGCAGAGTTGCAAGCGGTGGGCTTAGGCGGGCGGTTGCAGCATTACCCCTCGCAGATGTCGGGGGGCGAGCAGCAGCGCGTGGCGCTGGCGCGTGCCATGGCGCCACGGCCCGCGATTTTGCTGGCGGACGAGCCGACGGGCAATCTGGATCAGGTCAATGGTGCGGCGATTATGGATTTGATCTTTGCGCTGCGCGACCGGCATGGCGCGACCTTGGTTCTTGTTACCCATGCGCCCGAACTTGCCGCGCGCTGTGACAGGGTGGTGCGGCTGGTCGATGGCCAGATCGCGAGGGCTGCGGCATGAGGCTTGCTTGGGCGATTGCGCGGCGCGAGTTGCGCGGCGGCTTGCGGGGGTTTTGGGTGTTTCTGGCCTGTCTGTCGCTGGGGGTGGCCGCGATTGCTGGCGTCGGCATGGTGCGCTCGGCCATTCAGGCGGGGTTGAGCGAACAGGGCGCGACGCTGCTGGGCGGCGATGCGCAAGCCAAATTCACCTACCGCTTTGCCAGCCCAGAAGAGCGCGCCTATCTGGACAGCATTGCCAGCAAAGTTTCAGAGATTGTCGAGTTCCGCTCGATGATCTCGGCGGGTGACAGCAATCTGCTGACGCAAGTGAAGGCTGTTGATGACGCCTATCCTTTGCTGGGGCAGGTGGCGCTGCAAGCGGGCAGCTTTCCGGCGGTTTTGGCCGGGCGCGGTGCGGTGATGGACGGGATCTTGGCCGATCAGGCGGGGCTGGCGATTGGCGACAGCTTTCGGCTGGGCGGTGCCGAGTTTGTGCTGCGCGGCCGCCTGAACAGTGAACCTGACAGCGCCACGGGCGGCTTTGCGCTGGCGCCGCGCACCATGGTGCTGCGCGCCGATCTGGAAGGCTCGGGCCTGCTGAATGCGGGCAGTTTGTTTGACAGCTCTTACCGGATGATCTTGCCTGCGGGCGCGGATCTGGCGGCTTTGCAAGCGCAGGCCGAGGCGCGCTTTCGCGAGGCGGGGTTGCGCTGGTCAGACAGTCGCCGCGCCGCCCCCGGGGTGGAACGCTTTGTCGAGCGGATTGCCGCGTTTTTGGTGCTGGTTGGGCTTGCGGGCTTGGCGGTGGGCGGTGTCGGGGTTGCCGCAGCGGTGCGCAGCTATCTGGAGGCCAAGCTTGCCACCATTGCCACCCTGCGCACTTTGGGTGCAACGGGCGGGCTGGTGTTTCAGACCTATTTTCTGCAAATCGCGGTGCTTTCTGCGTTGGGCGTGACGATTGGTCTGATGCTGGGCGTCGGTCTGCCGCTGCTGTTTGGCGGCATGATCGAGGCCGCGCTGCCGTTTCCGGCCCATATCAGCCTTTATCCGCGCGCGGTGGCAGAGGCTGCGTTTTATGGCGTGACCTCGGCCTTTCTGTTTGCGCTTTGGCCACTGGCGCGCAGCGAGGGCATTCGCGCCGCAGCGCTCTATCGGGGCGGTGTTGCCGGTGGCTGGCCAAGGCCGCGCTATGTGCTGGCGCTGATTGGGCTGGCGGTGCTGTTGATTGGCGGCGCGGTGGTGTTTTCGGGCACGATGACTTTGGCGCTGGGCACGGCGGCGGGGCTGATTGCGGCGCTGGCGGTGCTGGGGCTGGCGGCTTGGGGCTTGCGGCGTTTGGCGCGCAGGCTGGCGCGGGCCAAAGCGCTGCGCGGTCGGGTGGCGCTGCGCTTGGCGCTGGCCTCGATCTCGGCACCGCGGGCCGAGACGATGCAGGTGGTGCTGGCCTTGGGTCTGGGGCTGACGGTGTTGGCAGCGGTGGGGCAAATCGACGCCAACCTGCGCGCCGCGATCACCCGTGATCTGCCCACCCGCGCGCCTGCGTTCTTTTTCGTGGATATTCAGCCTGATCAGATTGACGGCTTTGTTGCCAAGATGCAGGCCGATCCTGCGGTCACCAAGATGGAAACCGCGCCAATGCTGCGCGGTGCCATCACCGAGATTAACGGCGAAGACGCGCGCAAGGTGGCGGGCGATCATTGGGTGCTGAACGGCGATCGTGGCCTGACCTATGCCGATGCAAAGCCCGGCAATGCCAAGGTGACCGCTGGCAGCTGGTGGCCCGAGGGTTATGACGGGCCGCCGCAGATTTCTTTTGCCGAGACCGAAGCGAAAGAAATCGGTCTAAAGCTGGGCGATAGCCTGACCGTCACAGTTTTGGGCCGGCCAATTACCGCCAAGATCACCAGCTTTCGGGTGGTGGATTTTTCCAACGCGGGCATGGGTTTTGTGATGACGATGAATGCCGCAGCCCTGCGCGCGGCCCCCCATACCAATATCGCCACGGTCTACGCTGACCCCTCGGCCGAAGCCACGATCCTGCGCGGGGTGGCCAAGGCCTATCCCAATGTCACCGCGATCAGCATTCGCACCGCGGTCGCACGCGTCAGCGAGGCGCTGACGGCGATTGCCGAAGCCACCACCTTGGCGGCCTTGGCGACCTTGCTGACCGGCTTTGTCGTGCTGATCGGTGCGGCAGCCTCGGGCGAGCGGGCGCGGGTCTATGAGGCTTCGGTGCTAAAGGTGCTGGGGGCTTCGCGCGGGCGTATCCTTGCCAGCTTTGCGCTGCGGGCGGGGTTGATGGGAGCAGCCGCCGGAGTGGTGGCGATTGCAGCGGGGGCGGCTGGTGGCTGGGCGGTGATGCGCTTTGTGATGGACAGCGCCTATCATTTCGAGGCCGGCTCGGCCTTGGCGATTGTGCTGGGTGGGGTGGTGGCGACGCTGCTGGCCAGCCTTGTCTTTGTGCTGCGCCCGCTTTCGGCACGACCCGCGCAGGTGCTGCGCTCGCAAGAGTAAGGCCGCGCAGCAGGCAATGATATTTTTCGGTTGTTTGGGCGTAAATTTGGAATATTAGTTCCATAAGCTGCGCAGATTGCGGCCAATGACACAGAGGTTGCGGGGGCAAGCCCCAGTAGGAGAGAGACGATGACGGTAAGATTTGGTCTTTTGGGCGCAGGGCGCATCGGCAAGGTTCACGCCAAAGCGGTGACGGGCGATGCCAATGCAAAGCTCGTCGCCGTGGCCGATGCCATGGCCCCGGCAGCGCAGGCGATTGCGGATCAATACGGCTGCGAAGTTCGCAGCATCGAAGCGATCTTGGCTGCCAAGGATATTGACGCGGTGGTGATCTGCACCCCCACCGACACCCATGCCGATCTGATCGAAGCCTTTGTAAAGGCTGGCAAAGCGGTGTTCTGTGAAAAGCCGATTGATCTGTCGCTTGCGCGGGTGAAGACCTGCCTTGAGGTGGTGCGCGCCCATAAAGGCACGCTGATGGTCGGCTTTAACCGCCGCTTTGACCCGCATTTCCGCGCCGTGCGGGCCGAGATCGACAAGGGCACCATTGGCGAGCCCGAGATGGTTGTGATCACCTCGCGCGATCCGGGGGCGCCGCCGGTCGATTATATCAAACGCTCGGGCGGGATTTTCCGCGATATGACCATCCATGATTTTGACATGGCACGGTTTCTTTTGGGCGAAGAGATTGCCGAAGTTGTGGCCACGGCTGCGGTGCTGGTTGACCCGGCAATCGGCATCGCAGGCGACTTTGATTCGGTGCAGGTGATGCTGAAAACCGCATCTGGGCGGCAGGCGATGATTTCGAACTCGCGCCGCGCCACCTATGGCTATGATCAGCGCATCGAAGTGCATGGATCAAAAGGCGCTGTCTCGGCCGAGAATCAGCGCCCGGTCTCGATCGAGGTGGCGACCGCTGCGGGCTATACCCGCCCGCCGCTGCATGATTTCTTTATGACCCGCTACACCGAGGCCTATGCCGCCGAAATCGCGACCTTTATCGCGGCGCTTCGCGGCACAGGCAAGGCAGAGCCGACGGGCGAAGATGGGCTGATCGCTTTGGCCTTGGCCGAGGCTGCGCTGAAATCTGTGGCCGAAGCGCGCGTGGTCAAGATGTCCGAGATCCTTTGATCTAAGGCATTGATTTAAAATATTTGCTGCGCAGCATTTTCCCCGAATGCTGCGCAGCATTTTTTTGACCACTGGCAGGCAAGGGCAGGCAGTTTCGCGCGAAACCCCTGTTGTGCGGCAGCATCTTGCGAATCCATCGGGGCGGGCCTATATGAGGGGCGAGAGGTTGGCGCGGGTAAGCGCCTCGCCAACCCGGTCAGGTCCGGAAGGAAGCAGCCGTAACGAGCCCCGCTTGGGTCGTTGTCAGCCTCTCACCCTTTTCCCCTATTTTTTCGGCGCGCGCCATTTTGTGGCGGATTTCTTGGTGTGCTTGCCAGCGGCCCGCACCCGCGAGGTGGCCATGGCGGCGGTATTGGTCTTTTCCTCGGTGACCAATTTGCGCCAGCGCGGCAGGCGTGCGGCGTCGATGCTGCCCGCCGCAATCGCCGCCTGCACTGCGCAGCCCGGTTCATGGTCGTGCTGGCAATCGCGAAAGCGGCACTGCGCCGACAGATCAATCAGATCAGAAAACAGAATGTCGATGCCATCGGCCACATCGGTCAGCTGCAATTCGCGCACGCCGGGTGTGTCGATCAGCCAGCCGCCTGCGGTCAGCGGCAAAAGGTTGCGCGCGGTGGTGGTGTGGCGGCCCTTGGCGTCAACCTCGCGGATGTCGCCGGTGGCCTGATTGGCGCCCAGACTGTTGGCGATGGTCGATTTGCCGACGCCTGACGATCCCAGCAGCACCGCCGTTTGGCCCTTTTGCACCCAAGGCGCAAGCGCGGTTGCCACCTCGGCCGATTTGGCGTTCAGCGCCAGCACCGACAGCCCCGCCGACAGCGCCGCCGCCGCCGCAACAAAGGCGGCAGGGTCTGCCAGATCGGCCTTGGTCAGCAGCACCACCGGCGTGATTCCCGCCGAATGCGCCAGCACCAGATAGCGCTCGATCCGGGCGGCATTGAAATCGCCGTTGCACGAGGTGGTGATGAACATCGTATCAACATTGGCGGCAATCAATTGCGCTTCGGTGCCCGTGCCCGCCGCGCGGCGTTGCAGCAGGGTTGTGCGCGCAAGCACGCGTGCCACCCGCGGGCCATCGCACAGCACCCAATCGCCCACCGCCATCACCGTCACCGGCAGGTTAGGCGGACAGAGCAGCTCGATCGGGCCAGAGGCGGCAATCGCCTCGACACGGCCGCGATGCAGGGCGGTCAGCCGCGCAGGCGGCAGCATCGCTTCGGCTTCGGTGATGTCGTCTTGCAGGCTGGCGGTCCAGCCCAGATCGGTCAGATTTTGCGGGATCAAGCGGCGTCCTTTTGACCCGTTGCGGGTTCGCGCCAGTCTAGGCGCTGCGCGGGGCTGCGGCAAGGCTGGGGCTTGCACCTGCGCCCAAATGCAGGGAACGTGGCGAAAAAGGAGACTGATATGGCCCGCATTGCTGTTCTAACCGTGTCTGACCGCGCCTTTCGCGGCGAATATGAAGATCGCGGCGGACCGGCTTGCGAGGCATGGCTGCGCGGGGTGATCACCTCGGAGGTTGAGATTCTGCGCCAAATCACCCCCGATGGTCGCGTCGAAGTGGCCGCAGCGCTGCGCGATTTGGCCGATACTTGGGGCGCGGATCTGATCTTGGCCACTGGCGGCACGGGCCCTGCGCCACGCGATCAGACCCCCGAAGCCATGGCGGATGTGATCACTATGGAGCTTGCAGGCTTTGGCGAGGCGATGCGGGCGGCCAACAGCCGTGTGGTGGCCACGGCGATCCTGTCGCGGCAAAGCGCAGGGGTGCGCGGCAAAACGCTGATCATCACGCTGCCCGGCAGCCCCAATGCGATTTCGACCAGCCTAGAGGCGATCTTCGCCGCCGTGCCTTATTGCCTTGACCTGATCGGTGCGGCGCGGATCGAAACTGATCCTGCCGTGATCAAGGCGCATCGGCCAAAGACCTAGGCGCCCAACTCTTGCTGCGGCAAAAGCTGCACCGCGTTGATCTGCCAGCCATCTGGTGTTTCGACCATCATGTAATCCAGCAAAAAGCCGCGGCCTTGCAGATCGGTCACCAGCACCCGCTGCCACAGGTTTCCTGCGACGCTGCGCAGCTCTAACATGCGCACGGCCTGATGCTGCCAGACCATCGGATAGCCGCGCTTGACCATGGCTTCAAAGTTTTCAACCGGCCCAAACAACTGCCTGATATTGGGCGAGGCATAGTCATAAGCGCGGAGGAAATCATCTGCGGCCATGGCGTCAAGCTGGGCCTGAATGGTCTGCTGAATCGGCGCTTCTTGGGCAGGTGCTGGCTCGGTCAAGACCGCCAGACTAAGGCATGCACCAAGCACAGCAGCAAGAGGTTGTCGCATCGCAGCTCCTGTTTTCTAGGCCATTACATCGTTAAAACTAATCCCAGAACGGCTAAGGTCAAATCACAGCCGTGTCAGCCCATCCGCACATCGGTTGCGCGGGGGCGCTGCACAGGCTATCGATGACGGGTCTCTGCGTGAAAGGATCTTGGATGCGGTTTTTGCGTTTTGCTGTTTTGGGCGGCCTGATGGCTGTGCTGGCAGCCTGCCAAACCAACGATCTGAAAGAACCGCCGCCACCCTTGGGCGATTTTGTGCTTGGGCTGAATATTGCCGTGGCGGATAACGTGCAAAAGGTACCGATTTCGCGCGATGCCGACCCCAAAGTTTGGGAGGCTGCGGTAAAATCCGCGATTGCGGACCGTTTTGGCCGCTATGAGGGCAAGCGGATTTACAACATAGGCATCTCGATCGACGCCTATGCGCTGGCGCCTCCGGGGATTCCATTGGTGTTCTCGCCAAAATCGATTCTGGTGGTGACCGCCAATATCTGGGACGATGCAACAGCCACCAAGCTGAACCCCGAGGGCAAGCAATTCACGATCTTTGAAGGCGCATCGGCCGATACAATGATCGGGTCCGGGCTGACGCAAACCAAAAAGAAACAGATGGCGACGCTGTCCTATAATGTCGCCAAATCTGTAGAGAAATGGCTGTTGACCCATCCCGAGTGGTTTGATCCGGCGCAGTTGCCCACAAGCGCTGCACCCGTGCCAAACCTTGAAACGCCAAGCCGTGCAGCGCCGGTCAAGCCGAAACCGAAATCCGAGGCGATCCGCCCCAAGACCGCAGCAACCTCGCCCAGCATCGGCGCCACCCCCTAGGCGCATGGGGCGCCTGCGGTCGGCAATCTCAAGCCAAAGCGGCGGCAGGTCTTGATTTTCGCCGCAGCAACGGCTAGATGCCCGCCCGTGTAGAACAAGGGCCCGCTGTTGGGCCCCCTAACTCAAGGGCGCCCGACATGGCAAAGGCAAAGTTTGAACGGAATAAACCGCACGTTAACATCGGCACGATT